>JASMAE010000427.1 GCA_030754475.1 Rhodospirillales bacterium | reverse complement strand
CGCGCTCCATGGGCATTGAAGTTATAGGCTAGGACGATGGCAAAAAAAGGTAAGCGCTTGGCCGCGGTGGCCGAGACGGTGGATCGGTCGAAATCTTTGGATCTCTCCGATGCCGTGAAGGTGATCAAGGACTGCCCCATCACCAAGTTCGACGAGACCGTCGAAGTCGCGGTCAATCTCGGCGTCGATCCGCGTCACGCCGACCAGATGGTGCGCGGCATGGTCTCCTTGCCCAACGGCACCGGAAAGTCCACGCGCGTCGCCGTGTTCGCCAAGGGCGACAAGGCGGCCGAGGCGGAGACCGCCGGTGCCGACCTGGTTGGGGCCGAGGATTTGGCGGAGCGCGTTCAAGCCGGCGAGATCGCGTTCGATCGTTGCATCGCGACGCCGGACATGATGGCCGTGGTCGGGCGCCTCGGAAAGATATTGGGGCCGCGCGGTCTCATGCCGAATCCGAAGATGGGCACCGTGACCATGAACATTGCCGAGGCGGTCCAGGCCGCGAAAGGCGGTCAGATCGAATTTCGGGTCGAGAAGGCGGGCATCGTTCACGCCGGCGTCGGTAAGCTCAGCTTCAGCGAGGAAGCACTGGTGGAGAACGTCTCGGCGTTTGTGGACGCCATCGTCAAGGCCAAGCCCAGCGGCGCGAAGGGCACCTACGTCAAGCGCATCGGTCTGAGCTCGACGATGGGCCCAGGCGTGAAAGTCAGCATCGCCAGCGTGCGCCCCTAAGCGGAGCTGCGCTTTCGCCGCACCGGGCGGCCGAAGGCGGAGCAGATCGCGGACAATAGATCGGAGAGACAGCGTGGATCGAGCGCAAAAGGAACAAACTGTCACGGCGCTGAGAAGCGTCTTCGACGAGGCGACGCTCGTCGTCGTCACCCATTACTCGGGCCTCGACGTGGCAAAGATCACCGATCTCAGGGTACGCATGGCGGAAGCCGGCGCGCACCTCAAGGTCACGAAAAACCGGCTCACCCGCCGCGCCCTCGAAGGGACGCGGTTCACGGCCCTAGACGCGTTGTTCTCGGGCCCGACCGCGATCGCCTATTCCGAGGACCCGGTGGCGGCCGCGAAGGTCTCGGTCGGTTTCGCGAAGGAAAACGACCGCCTTGTCATCCTCGGCGGCGCCCTCAACGAACAGTTGCTGGGAACGGACGAGATCCGGGCCTTGGCGGCGCTCCCTTCGCTCGACGCGTTGCGCGCGCAATTGGTTGCTTTGCTGCAGACGCCGGCGCGGCGAATCGCTTCGGTGCTCCAGGCACCGGGCGCGCAGCTTGCGAGAACCGTGAGCGCCTATGCGCAGACCGGCGAGGCCGGCTGAACCAGGCGCTTGGAAACAATAATCTGCACTCAAGGAGATGTGGCAATGGCTGATCTACAGAAAATCGCCGACGATCTTTCGACGCTGACGGTGATCGAGGCGGCGGAATTGAGCAAGATGCTCGAAGAGAAATGGGGCGTTTCCGCAGCCGCGCCCGTCGCCGTCGCGGCCGCCGGCGCGGCGCCGGCGGCGGAAGTCGCCGAAGAAAAGGTCGAGTTCGAGATCGTCCTTGCCAGCATCGGCGACAAGAAGATCAATGTCATCAAGGAGGTCCGGGCGATGACGGGACTGGGCCTCAAGGAGGCGAAAGACCTCGTGGAATCGGCGCCGACTCCGATCAAGGAAGCGGTGAAGAAGGACGAGGCAGAGGCATTTAAGAAAAAACTCGAAGAAGTGGGCGCGACGGTCGAGCTTCGATAGGTTGTCGGGCTTGACGCGCCCCAGAGAAGCTCACGTGCCTCGACCGCGGACGCCGATGGGCGGCCCGTGGGCGGGTGCGGGGATGCACCATGGAACCGTGGCCAGCGGGGCCGCTTGCGGAGCGGGCGCGCCCCGGATTGCGCGCGCCCCCGGCGCGAGCGCTTGGCGGTTTCGATCCCCTGTCGATCCGCGCGGGACGTTCGCGCGGACTGGAATCGGATCGCGAACCGCCGGTTGCGCGCACGCAATCGACATCGCGGATCACGAGGAGAAGAGATGAGAAAGTCCTTTACGGATCGTAAGCGCATTCGCAAGAGTTTTGGACGCCTCGCCGCCGCTACGCCGATGCCCAATCTCATTGAAATTCAGAAGACCTCGTACGATCACTTCCTCTATCGCGGGTCGGTCAACGGCACGGACGGCGAAAGCGGGCTCGAAGCGGTGTTCCGGTCCGTGTTTCCGATCACGGACTTCTCCGAGCGGGGCACGTTGGAATTCGTACGCTACGAGTTCGAGGAACCGAAATACGACGTCGAGGAATGCCAGCAGCGCGGCATGACGTTCGCGGCGCCCTTGAAGGTCACGCTTCGCCTCGTGGTCTGGGACGTGGACGAGGACACCGGCGCGCGGTCCATTCGCGACATCAAGGAACAAGAAGTCTACATGGGCGACATGCCGCTGATGACCGACAACGGCACCTTCGTTGTCAACGGCACCGAGCGCGTGATCGTCTCACAGATGCACCGTTCGCCGGGCGTCTTCTTCGACCACGACAACGGCAAGACCCATTCCTCTGGCAAGTACCTTTTCACGGCCCGGGTCATCCCCTATCGCGGTTCCTGGCTGGACTTCGAGTTCGACGCCAAGGACCTGGTGTACGTGCGCATCGACCGGCGCCGGAAGCTTCCGGTCACCACCTTGCTCTTGGCCCTCGATGGCGCCGAGACGGCGCAGCTGCGGGCCACGCGTGCCGAAGAAGGAAAACCAGTCGAACTCAGCGAAGTGCGCGGAATGTCGCCCGAGGGAATCCTCGATTACTTTTTCCGAAAGGTGGTGTTCACGCGCTCAAAGAAGGGTTGGCAAACCGCGTTTGAGCCCGAGCGCGTGCGCGGCGTGAAGCTGACCAGCGATTTGATCAACGCCAAGACCGGCCGAGTCGCCGCCGGCGCCGGCGCCAAGATGACTTTGCGGCTCGCCCGAAACCTTCAGGAAAAGGGCCTCAAGGAGCAGCTTGTCGCCACCGAGGATCTCATCGGGCGCTATGTCGCCGAAGACATGGTCAACGAGGAGACCGGCGAGATTTTTGTCGAAGCCGGCAACGAAATCACGGAGCAAATACTCGAGACGCTCGAAGAGGCCGGCGTGAAGGAGATCGCGACCCTCGCGATCGACCACATCACCGTGGGACCCTACATCCGCAATACGCTCACGGTCGACAAGAACTCGACCCGGGACGAAGCCTTGATCGACATCTACCGGATCATGCGCCCCGGCGAGCCGCCGACCCTCGAGACCGCGGAAAACCTTTTCAAGAGCCTGTTCTTCGACCCCGAACGCTACGATCTGTCGGCGGTTGGGCGCGTAAAGATGAACGCGCGGCTCGGGTTCGAAACACCCGATACGCTGCGCGTGCTGCGCCGCGAAGACATCCTCGAGGTGGTGCGTTTTCTGGTCGAGCTCAAGGACGGGCGCGGCGAAATCGACGACATCGACCATCTCGGAAACCGCCGAGTGCGATCCGTGGGCGAGCTGATGGAAAACCAGTATCGGCTTGGACTGTTACGCATGGAGCGCGCCATCCGCGAACGCATGAGTTCGGTCGACATCGACACGGTGATGCCGCACGACCTGATCAACGCTAAGCCCTCGGCCGCGGCCGTGCGCGAATTCTTCGGCTCCTCGCAGCTCAGCCAATTCATGGACCAGACCAATCCGCTCGCCGAGATCACCCACAAGCGCCGGCTGTCGGCGCTCGGCCCGGGCGGGCTGACGCGCGAACGCGCCGGTTTCGAGGTGCGCGACGTGCACCCCACCCACTACGGCCGGATTTGCCCGATCGAGACGCCCGAGGGGCCGAATATCGGCTTGATCAACTCGCTCGCCACGTTTGCGCGTGTCAACAAATACGGCTTCATCGAAACACCCTACCGCAAGGTCGAAAAGGCACGCTTGACCGATGAGGTCGCTTATCTCTCGGCCATGGAGGAAGGACGCTACACCATCGCCCAGGCGAACGCCGAACTGGACGAGAAGGGCCGCTTCGTGTCCGATCTCGTGAGTTGCCGGCGCGGCGGCGACTTCACCATGTCGCGATCCGAAGACATCAACTACATCGACGTTTCGCCCAAGCAGCTCGTGTCGGTCGCTGCCGCGTTGATCCCATTCCTTGAGAACGACGACGCCAACCGGGCGCTCATGGGATCGAACATGCAACGCCAGGCGGTTCCCTTGATCCGCACGGAAGCGCCGCTTGTCGGAACCGGCATGGAAGAGGCCGTTGCCCGCGATTCGGGTGCCGCCATCATTGCGCGGCGCTCGGGCGCGGTCGACCAGGTCGACGCCACCCGAATCGTGGTGCGCGCCACCGACGAGACGTCGCATTCTGCGCCCGGCGTCGATATTTACAACCTCTTGAAGTTCCAGCGCTCCAACCAGAACACCTGCATCAACCAAAGGCCGCTCGTGAGGATCGGTGACACCGTCGAGGCGGGCGACATCATCGGCGACGGTCCTGCCACCGATCTCGGCGAACTGGCTTTGGGCCGCAACGTTCTGGTCGCGTTCATGCCTTGGCACGGCTACAACTTCGAAGACTCCATCCTGATCTCCGAGCGCATCGTCCGCGACGACGTGTTCACCTCGATCCACATCGAGGAGTTCGAGGTGATGGCCCGCGACACCAAGCTCGGCCAGGAAGAGATCACGCGCGACATTCCCAACGTCGGCGAAGAGGCGCTGAAGAACCTCGACGAGGCCGGTATCGTGTACATCGGCGCGGAGGTGAATCCGAGCGACATCCTGGTCGGGAAGGTGACGCCCAAGGGCGAATCGCCGATGACGCCCGAAGAGAAGCTGCTTCGCGCCATATTCGGGGAAAAGGCCTCAGATGTCCGCGATACGTCGCTCAAACTTCCGCCTGGCGTTGCCGGCACCGTGGTCGAGGTTCGCGTATTCTCGCGGCGCGGCATCGACAAGGACGAGCGCGCGCTGGCCATCGAACGCGCCGAGATCGAGCGGCTCGCCAAGGACCGCGATGACGAGCGCGCGATCCTGGAGCGAAACTTCAATACCCGCCTCAAGGCGTTATTGCTGAACCGGAAGGCGCAAAGCGGGCCGAAGGGGTTGAAATCGGGAAGCAAACTGACCGACGAAGTACTTTCGCGATTTACGCCCGGCCAGCGTTCCCAGATCGTCATCGCCAACGACAGGGTGATGAAGGACTTGGAATCCCTGAAAGCCCAGTTCGAGGAAGGGATCGCGGCCCTGCAGGAACGCTTCGACAACAAGGTCGAGAAGCTGCAACGCGGCGACGAACTTCCGCCCGGCGTCATGAAGATGGTCAAGGTCTTCGTCGCGGTGAAGCGCAAATTGCAGCCGGGCGACAAGATGGCCGGCCGGCACGGCAACAAGGGTGTGATCTCGAAGATCGTACCCATGGAGGACATGCCGTATCTCGAGAACGGAACGCCGATCGATATCGTGCTCAACCCGCTGGGCGTGCCGTCGCGAATGAACGTCGGCCAGATTTTGGAAACCCACCTGGGGTGGGCCTGCGCCGGACTCGGCCGCCAAGTGGGCGAAATACTGGAGGCGGGCCGCGCCGGAACCGCCGTGGCGGTCAAGGAATCGCGCGCCCTGTTCAAGGATTGGTACGGCGCCCAGGCCTATCGCGAGGACATCAGCCCGCTTTCGGACGATGAAGTACTCGAGCTGGCGCGCAATCATTCGAACGGCCTGCCGGTCAGTACGCCCGTCTTTGACGGCGCCAACGAAGCCGACATCGTGGAGATGCTTACGAGCGCGGGCCTCGATTCGTCGGGCCAGGTAACGCTCGTTGACGGACGCACCGGCGAGCGCTTCGACCGGCAGGTCACCGTCGGATTCATTTACATGCTGAAGCTCCATCATTTGGTGGACGACAAGATCCACGCCCGCTCGATCGGCCCCTACAGCTTGGTCACCCAGCAACCGCTGGGCGGCAAGGCGCAGTTCGGCGGACAGCGCTTCGGCGAGATGGAGGTGTGGGCGCTCGAGGCATACGGCGCGGCGCACACTCTTCAGGAAATGTTGACCGTGAAATCAGACGACGTCTCGGGACGCACCAAGATCTACGAGGCGATCGTGCGCGGCGACGACACGTTCGAGGCCGGGATTCCCGAATCCTTCAA
>JASMAE010000426.1 GCA_030754475.1 Rhodospirillales bacterium | reverse complement strand
GCGCGGTTTGCGCATCGCCCCGAGAAAGTCTCCCGTGGCTCGTCGCAGGGCGTCGACTTCGGTCCGCGCATCTTCAAGCTCGCGCTCATGCTGCTGCAAGGAGAGGGCAAACAGGCGGGCGCGACTGACGAACCGGTCCGTCGGGATTGTCTCCTCCTCGCTCAGCATGTCGAAAGTTTGCCGGATCAGCTCTTCCGCACGAACGGGCATCCTACTACTCCCAAGCCGAAAGGCCCATGCACTATGGTTTTTCGGTGGGTAGTCCTCGAACGCGAATAATGGAGCATCGCTTGTTTGTCATTGACGTGAATCAGTCGTCCGTTAAGAGACCTGATTGAGGGCTGATCTGGGTTCAGTGGGCTGTTGCGCCCGCGCAATTCGCTCTATGTCGGCTCATGGTCAATCTCCGACTCAATGGCCGCACCACAACGATGACCGCTTTCGGACGATTGGCCGACATACGAATCCGCTTCGTGCCTTCTGAACGTCAAATTTCAAACTGAGACACGACCCACACCCGAACGCGCGAACGCGCCTTCGCCGGTTGCGCGCCCTGAGGATTGCCCCATACTCGGGCGCAAGGGCCATTCACGAAAGGCAGACACGCGCGATGACCGGCGAGATCATGACGGGCGCAAAGGACGCGCTTTTGGTCATCGACGTCCAGTACGACTTCTGTCCGGGCGGCGCGCTCGCGGTTGCCGGCGGCGACGAGGTGGTGGCGGTGATTAACGCGCTGGCTAGCCGCTTCGATCACGTCGTCATGACCCAGGATTGGCACCCCGAAGGGCACAGCTCGTTCGCGAGCGCGCATCCGGGAAGTGCTCCGTTCGAGACGATCCGTCTACCCTACGGCGACCAGACGCTCTGGCCCGACCATTGCGTCCAGGGAACCCGCGGCGCCGAGTTCCACGCCGGCCTTGGGCTGCCCAACTGCGAGATGATCGTCCGCAAGGGATTCCGCGCCGAGATCGATTCCTATTCGGCGTTCCGCGAGAACGACCGCCAGATCGCCACCGGGCTTGCAGGCTACTTGCGCGAACGCGGCCTCGCGCGGCTGTACCTGGCGGGCCTCGCGGCCGACTTCTGCGTCCATTTCTCGGCGGTGGATGCGCGCGCCGAAGGGTTCGAGGCATGGGTGATCGACGACGCCTGCCGGGCTATCGACTTGGACGGCTCGCTCGCCGCGGCGCGCGAGAACATGCGTGCGGCGGGCGTCGGTTTCGTGACCGCGGCCGATCTTTGCGCCGCGGCCTGACACAAGCGCTCCTGGACCGCCGACATGCCCCTTCGCCACTTCCGGCGCGAGACCGACGCGGACGGCATTCTTTGGCTTTCGATCGACAAACAAGGCAGCGGCGCCAATACGCTCTCGGACGACGTGGTGGGCGAGCTCGAGTCCGTCCTCGACGCCCTCGAAGCCGATCCGCCTCGGGCGCTGGTGCTGCGCTCGGCGAAGGACAAGGGCTTCGTGGCGGGCGCCGATATCACCGAGTTCGTCGGTCTCGGCGAAGCGGACGGATACGCGAAGGTGCGCCGCGTGCAGCGCGCCTTCGCCCGCATCGAGGCGTTGGAGATCAATACTGCGAGCCTGGTTCACGGCTATTGCCTGGGGGGCGGGCTCGAGCTCGCGCTCGCCACGCGCGCCCGGATCGCGCGGATTGACGCCACTTTCGGCGCGCCCGAGGTCACCCTCGGGCTTCATCCGGGCTTTGGCGGCACCGCGCGCCTGACGCGGCTCATCCAAGCGCCGCGGGCAATGGAGCTGATGCTGAGCGGGCGCACCATCGACGCCCAACAGGCCCAGCGGCTCGGGATCGTCGATGCCGTGGCCGACGCGAATGATATCGAAGCCCTTGCGCGGCGGACGGTTCTCGGCGGCGCCGGCCGGCCGCGGCCGAGACCGTGGCTTTCGCTTTACAACGCAGGCCCTGTCCGCCGCCTTCTCGGCGCTTTGATGCGGCGCCGGCTCGCTGAAAGCATGCCCTTCGCCGACAACCCCGCACCTTACGCCCTGATCGATCTATGGGTGAGGTTCGGTGGCGCGCGCGCGGAAATGATCGAGGCCGAGGCCGCCTCGTTCGCGCGTCTCGTAGCGGGCGAGGTCGCGCAAGCCCGGGTGCGGGCCTTCTTCGAGCGCGCGGATCGCGCCCGAACCTAAAGCGGATAGCAGCTTAGGTCGGTTCCGTTTAAACGAAAAATGCGCTAGCCCCCGCACCGGCGCCTGACCGCGTCGGCGAGCACGCACAGAAGCTCGAACATCATGGTCGCGCCGACGAGCGCCGTGTTGCCGGACGGATCGAATGGGGGCGAAACCTCGACCACGTCGGCGCCGACGAGGTCCAGACCGGCGAGGCCGCGGATCATGCGCTGCGCCTCGTGGGTGGTGAAACCGCCGACCTCGGGCGTACCGGTGCCAGGCGCGTAGACGGGATCGAGCCCGTCCACGTCGAAGCTGACGTACGTGGGGCCGTCGCCGGCGACCCGCCGGGCCTCGGCGACGACGGCATCAAGGCCCAAGTCGTAGAACTCCTCGATCCGGACGACCCGAATCCCGTGTTGCAGCGCGAAGTCCAACTCGCCCTCGTTGTAGAGCGAGCCGCGGATGCCGATCTGGATCGTGCGTCGGGGATCGATGAGGCGTTCTTCGATCGCGCGCCGGAACGGTGTGCCGTGGGTGTAGCGGTAGCCGCCGAAGTAGGTGTCCCAAGTGTCGCTGTGGGCGTCGAAGTGGACGAGGCCGAGGGGGCGGTCGGGCGCCAACGCGCGCAATATGGGAAGCGTGACCAAGTGGTCGCCGCCGGCACTCAGCGGCACGGCGCCCGCGGCGGTAATCGTTGCGAAAAAGCCTTGGATGCGGGCGAGCGAATCCATGATGTCCACGGGGTTCACCGGCGCGTCGCCCACGTCGGCGACGCGGCAGAGCACGAATGGCGCGATGCCGTTGGCGGGGTTTACCCGGCGGATCAGGCTCGAGGCGTTGCGGATCTCGCGCGGTCCATGCCGGGCGCCGGGCCGGTTGGTGGTGCCGCCGTCCCAGGGAACGCCCGAGAGCGCGATGTCGAGGGCGTCCGCATCGCCCACCAAGGGCAGGCGCATGAATGTCGCCACGCCCGCGAAACGCGGCAAGGCGTCGAGATCGGGCGGATGCCCCGAATCGGTATTCTCGCTCATGCCCCCTCCGGCGGCTCGGGCGATGTCAGCCGCCTTTGCCGCCCGGGTCAAGCGGCGATCATCGATTGCGCTTGCGAGCGAAGGCGCGCACGCACCATCCGGTCGGCGACGAGATCGGTGGGCGCGTCCTCGATTCGCGCGCGTTCGAAGACCTCCGAGGCGGTATCGTAGATGCGCGCCACCCGCTCGAGCATGCGCGCGGGATCGTAATCCGGTCCCTCGCAGGCCACGTCGATCAGGCCGCCCGCATTGATGACGTAGTCGGGGGCATACGGGATGCCCTTCTCCTTGAGCGCGGCGCCGTGGCACGGCCGATCGAGCTGGTTGTTGGCGGCGCCGGCGACGATTGAAGCCCGGATCTCGCCCACCGTGCGATCGTTGATGATGGCGCCGGCCGCGCAGGGCGCGAAGATATCCACGGCCGCGGCGTGAATGCGTTCGGGCGCGACGGCGCGCGCACCGAACTCATCGCGCGCGCGCTCGACGCGGGCACGCTCGATATCCGCCACCTGGAGCCGGGCGCCGGCCTCGGCGAGATAGCGCGCGAGACGCGCGCCGACGTTTCCAAGACCTTGGATCGCGACCCCGAGGCCGTCCAAATCGTCGCGACCCAATCGCTGCGCCACCGCGGCCCGGATTCCCGCGAACACGCCGAAAGCGGTCGCCGGTGGCGGTTTGCCGGACGCATCGGCGAAACCGTGGGCGAAGCGGGTCTCCATTCGCAGCACGTCCATGTCGGCGACGGTGGTCCCCATGTCGTCGGCCGTGTGGTAGCGCCCGTTCAGAGATTCGATGAAACGGCCCATGGTGCGAAGCAGCGCCTCGGTTTTGCGGATTCGCGGATCGCCGATGATCACCGCCTTGCCGCCGCCGAAGGGAAGGTCCGCCATCGCCGCCTTGTAGGTCATGCCCTTCGAGAGCCGGAGCGCGTCTTCGAGCGCGTCGGTGTCGCTCGCATAGGCCCGCATGCGCAAGCCGCCGAAGGCGGGGCCGAGGACGCTGCTGTGAATCGCGACGATCGCCTCCAGGCCGAAGGCCGGATCGGCGTGGAAGATGACGGCTTCGTGGCCGTCGTACGCGTTGCTGTCGAACACGGTCATCGCGGATGCTTTCGTTCGCTCGGGCCGCACGTGATCTCCCTCCGGTAAAGATGGGGGTGCGGCGGGCCGGAGTTCAACCGGCCTCGCGCGCATTTGACGGATCCGTAACATTCGGACCTTGGCCGTCACCGAAGCGCACGGATCGAACCTTTTCGCTGGTGCGGCCGCAATATCGCGTCGCGGCCGGGCGCGCAACGCTGGATGCTTCGCCGGCGAGGCTGTATGAACGCGGCGATGAAGCGCTCGGCCTCCATCGGACTCTTCGCAGGCTTTTGCGCGTTCGCGCTGGTGTTTGCCTGGCAGGGGGTCCGACCGGTGGCGGCCCACCTCGGCGAAGCGGGCTGGACCTTGTTGTGGGTGTGCGTCTTCGCGCCGCCCGTCCAGCTCGTCAGCGCCGAGGCGTGGCGGCAGCTTTTCCCGCCCCAATCGCGACCCGGGGTGTGGCACACGCTGGCGGCCTCGTGGATCGGTTCGGCGGTAAACACGCTGCTTCCCGTCGCGACTATCGGCGGCGAGGTGGTGAAGGCCCGCCTCGTTGCCATTTGGCACGGCGCAATCTTGGACGCCGCGTCGACGGCCGTGGTCGACAAGACCGTGCAGGGGATCGTGGTTCTGTTCTGGACCCTCGCCGGCGTCGCTCTGTTCGCGGTTCTCGTGCCCGACCCGGCGGTGCTGGCGGGCGCGGCGGGCATCGCCGCAGCCTTGGCGCTTGGCATCGGCGCCTTCATCGCGCTCCAGCTCGGCGGCGGTGTGCGGTTTCTCGCCCGCCGCACGGCGCGGTGGCACGCGCTGTCTGTTCACATCGCGGCCATGCACGAAGGAATCCGCGACGTCTACCGCAGGCCGGGGAGCGTGATC
>JASMAE010000425.1 GCA_030754475.1 Rhodospirillales bacterium | reverse complement strand
GGATCGCGGCGCTCGTCGACGAGCGGAGAAGGCTCGAACGCGAGCTTGCCGAGACCCGCCGCCGGCTGGTGGCGGGCGGGGGCTCGGAAGCGGTCGAGATCAAGGACATCAAGGGCGTCAAGTTCAGCCCCCGGTTGCTCGAAGGCATGCCGCCCAAGGATCTCAAGGGGCTCGCCGACGACGTGAAATCGCAGCTGGGCTCGGGCGTCGTCGCGCTGGTCACTGTTAACGAGGGCAGGGCGTCGCTGGTGGTGGGCGTGACCGACGATTTGACCGATCGGTTCGATGCGGTCGAACTCGTGCGCGCCGGCAGCACCGCTCTCGGCGGCAAGGGCGGCGGCGGGCGAGCCGACATGGCCCAGGCCGGCGGGCCCGACGGCGGCAAGGCGGCCTCGGCGCTCAAGGCCATCGAGGCGGCCCTGGCCGAGGCGGTCTGAACGATGCCCGGACGCGCGCTCGCATGAACGGCTTTGCCCGCGGCCTTGCGGCCTTGCGCGCCCTGCGTGCCGACTGGCGCCGGCCCGGCGTCCTTCTCATCGTCATGTCGCTCGCCATGCCGATCTCGTTCGCGACGTGGCAGGCGCTCCTCAACAATTTCGCGATCGAACAGGCCGCCTTCACGGGCGTCGAGATCGGAATCCTGCAAAGCCTGCGCGAAGTACCCGGATTCCTGGCCTTCACGGTGGTGTTCGCCTTGCTCTTGATGCGCGAGCAGACGTTCGCCTTGGTCTCGATCTTGTTGCTGGGTATCGGCACCGCGATGACCGGCTTTTTCCCCACGGTCGTCGGCCTCTACGCGACCACCGTTCTGATGTCGATCGGTTTCCACTACTTCGAAAGCATGCGCCAGTCCCTGGCCCTGCAATGGACGGACAAGGAGCACGCGCCGCACTTCCTGGGCCGGATGATCGCCGCCACCTCGCTCGCCTCGCTGGTGGCGTTCGGGCTGATCTATCTGGCGCTCGATGTTGTCGGTCTCGCCATGCGTTGGGTCTATCTCATCGGCGGCGGCATCACGGTGATCGCGATCGTCGGGGCCTGGATCGCCTTCCCGCGCTTCACATCGAAGGTCGAGCAGCACAAGCAGATCGTGCTCCGCCGCCGCTACTGGCTTTACTACGCGCTGGTCTTCATGTCCGGGGCCCGGCGTCAGATCTTCGTCGTCTTCGCCGGCTTCCTGATGGTCGAGAAGTTCGGATTCGACGCCTCCGCGATCGCGCTCATGTTTCTCGTCAACGGCGCCATCAACGTTTTCACCGCGCCCCGGATCGGCAAGCTGATCGGGCGCTGGGGCGAACGCCGGGCGTTGACGTTCGAATACATCGGCCTGATCGGCATCTTCATCGCCTACGCCTTCGTCGAGACCGCCTGGATCGCGGTCGGGCTCTACATCGTCGATCACCTGTTCTTCTCGCTCGCGATCGCCGTCAGGACCTACTTCCAAAAGATCGCCGATCCTGCGGACATCGCCTCGACCGCGGGCGTCAGCCTCACCATCAGCCACATCGCCGCCGTCGTCATCCCCGCCGCCTTCGGGCTCCTGTGGCTCGTCTCGCCTTCGATCGTGTTCCTTGCGGGCGCGGCGATGGCGGCGATCTCCCTGGCGCTCTCGCGGATGGTTCCGCCGGCGCCGTCCCCCCAGGTGGTCGCCGTCTTCGGCCGGGTGCCGGCGTACACGCGGGCCGCCGCGACCGAGGCAGGGGAATGAACCCGACCTTCGGCGTGTTTACGGTTACGTAGGGGCGTCGGGCCGAGAACGACGAGCGCGATGGACAAGCGCCAAGCGATCATCGACCAGCTTCCCAGATTGCGGCGCTATGCGCGCGCGCTCGCCAAGGACGCTTCGGCTGCCGACGATCTCGTCCAGGATTGCGTCGAGCGGGCGCTCTCGCGGCTCGCGCTGTTCCGGGCCGGTACCAACATGAGGTCGTGGTTGTTCACCATCATGCACAACTTGCACGTCAACGCGGTCCGACGGCGCTATCGCGCTCCCGATACCGAGCCGCTCGCGCCCGGGCACGAGGCGCGCCACGCCCAGGAAGCCACACAGCATTCGGCGCTGTCGGCCCGCGACGTCGCCGGCGCCTTGGGGAAACTTTCAGACGAGCACCGCCAGGTCCTGCTGCTGGTCGACCTCGAGGACATGAGCTATCGCGAGACGGCCGATATCCTGGGCGTACCCGTAGGAACGGTCATGTCGCGGTTGGCCCGCGGACGACGGCGGCTGCGCAGCTTGATGGATGAGGCGGAACCCGTCATCAGGAGGGTGAAGTGAACGGAACGCCGACGCCCTTCGACGACGAAATCTTGGGCGCGTTCGTGGACGGCGAACTGGCCGAGCCGGAGCGCGCCGAGGTCCAGGTCTGGCTTGCCGAGAACGAGGACGCTGCGGCCGACGTCGAGGCCTGGCGGGCACAGAAACAAGCGCTCCACGCCGGCTTCGATTCGGTCCTGGATGAGGCGCTGCCGGACGCGATCGTCGCGCTCGTACACCGCCGTCGCGTGGGCTTCTCGCTGCCGGGATGGCTAGCGGCCGCGGCTTCGGTCGCACTCTTCGTCGCCGGTGCGGCCGCCGGTTGGGTGGTCCACGATGTGCGGGGTACGGACGAGGCGAACGCCGACGATCTCGTGCGCCGGGCGGTCGGCGCGCACGTGGTCTACGTGCCCGAAGTGCGCCATCCCGTCGAGGTCGCCTCAAGCGAGGAGGCGCACCTCGTGGCGTGGCTTTCGAAACGGTTGGGACAGGCCGTGCGGGTTCCGGATCTCGCATCCGCCGGCTTTCAATTGGTGGGGGGGCGGCTGTTGCCGCACGCGGGCGCGCCGGCAGCCCAGTTCATGTACGAGAACGCCGGCGGCGA
>JASMAE010000424.1 GCA_030754475.1 Rhodospirillales bacterium | reverse complement strand
CGCGGTGCTACAACATCGCCGACGGATTCGAGGGACCTCCCGACGAGAGCGGCCACCGCGGCCGCGCCGCCGGCTGGAAGGTGGACGGCCTGCCCTGGAAGCAGGGCTGAACTGTCAGCGCCACGCGGCCTCAATGGCCTGGTCCAAGTCCTCGATCACGTCCTGGGCGTCCTCGAGCCCCACCGAAAGCCTGACGAGACCGTCGCCGATTCCCATCTCGGCCCTCTGTTCGGGCGTCAGGCGCGAATGAGTCGTCGTTGCGGGATGGGTGACCAGGCTCTTGGAATCGCCCAGGTTGTTGGAGATGTCGATCAACGAAAGCGCGTTCAGGAAACGGAACGCGCGATCGCGTCCGCCGTCGAATTCGAACGAAAGGACGGTGCCGCCGTCGCTCATCTGGGCCATCGCCAGCTGCGATTGGGGGTGGCTCTTGAGTGTCGGATAGAGGACCCGCGCGATCCGCTCGTGCCGGCTCAAATGCTCGGCGACCGTCAGCGCGTTCGCGCAGTGGCGCGATAGGCGCGCCTCGAGCGTCTCCAAGCCCTTGAGCACGATCCAAGCGTTGAACGGGCTCACCGACGGTCCCGTGTGGCGCATAAAGGGCGTCAGCTTGTCGGTGAGGAAGGCCTCGTCGTTGGTGAGGATCGCGCCGCCGAGGCTCCGGCCCTGGCCGTCCATGTGCTTGGTGGTGGAGTAAACGACGATGTCGGCGCCGAACTCCAAGGGCTGCTGCAAAATCGGGGTCGCGAAGACGTTGTCGACGACCAGCTTGGCGCCGGCCGCATGCGCAAGATCGGCCACCGCCTTGAGGTCGATGATCTCGAGGGTCGGGTTCGAGGGCGTCTCGAGGAAGACGCAGTGCGTCCGCTTGCGCCCCAACACCCGCTTCCACTCATCAAGATCGGTGCCGTCGACGAGCTCGCTTTCGACGCCGAAGCGCGGAAGAAGCTCGGTGACCACGTAGTGGCACGAGCCGAACAGCGCGCGCGACGAAACGATCCGGTCACCGGCGTCCAACTGGCTCGCCAGGCTCGCGAACACCGCCGCCATGCCGCTTGAGGTGGCGCGGCAGAACTCAGCGCCCTCGAGCAACGCAAGCCGGTCTTGCAGCATGGTGACGGTGGGGTTGGAGTAGCGCGAATAGATGTAGACGTCGGCCTCGCCCTTGAACGCCGCTTCCGCCTGCTCTGCGGATTCGTAGACATAACCCGACGTCATGAAGAGGCCCTCGCTGGTCTCGGCGAAGTTCGACCGCTTGGTGCCTCCGCGCACGAGCCGCGTGGCCAGCCGCCACTTCCTCGTGGATTCCGTGGGCGCGTCCATCGCTTTATCCTTTCTTCGGGGCCGGCCCGAACAACGAAAAACCCCGGCCGCTCGTGCCGGGGCTCGTCTCAAGCTCCGACCTTTTAGCGGGTTGTTTTCCGTGGCCGCAAGCCGGTCGTGCAAATCACCACGTGGGACGGATTGTCCGCGCCAACAGTCTGGCCGTCAAGGGCATTGGGCGATGGGGGGGGGCGGGTCCTGGACGGGCCTTGATCTCAGGCGCAGGGCGTGGCTTCATTCGCCTGGAACGCCGCGACGAAGCCCGCTCGGATGGTGAGGAGATTTGAAAGATGACCGCGATCGCCGAAACCGACACCTTGTTTTTCGAGCGCGCGGGAATGAATCGCGCGCGGATCGATTCGATCGTCGCCGAGGCCCTTCACGGCGCCGACGACGGCGAGCTGTTTCTCGAGTACGCGGCTTCCGAATCGCTGACCTTCGACGATGGGCGGTTGAAAAGCGCTGCCTTTGATACGAGCCAGGGGTTCGGGCTGCGCGCGGTCGCGGGCGAAGTGAGCGGTTATTCGCATTCATCCGAGCTCAGCGAAGAGGCGATCCGGCGCGCCGGCGAGACCGTGAAGGCCGTACGCCAGGGCCGCGGCGGCGCCTTTGCACCCGCGCCGCCCGGAACCAACCGCTCGCTCTATACCGAGGACAATCCGCTCGGCCTCGTCGAATTCGAGACCAAGGTGAAGCTGCTGGCCGACATCGACGCCTATGCGCGCGCGAAGGACGTGCGCGTCCACCAGGTAATGGCCTCCTTGAGCGGCACCTGGCAGGCGATCCGCATCGTCCGCGGCGACGGCGCGCACGCGGCCGACATCCGCCCTCTGGTTCGGCTTTCAGTCTCGGTGGTGGCGAAGGACGGGACGCGCATGGAGAGCGGCGCCCACGGCACCGGCGGCCGCGTCACCTTCGAGCGCTATCTGGAGCCCGAGACTTGGCGGTACGCGG
>JASMAE010000423.1 GCA_030754475.1 Rhodospirillales bacterium | reverse complement strand
ATCTGCGCCCGCGTCCGGCGATGGCGCCTGGTCGGGCCGGTCCGCGTCCGCTGCGCCGCCCATCTCCGCGACACCCGGGATTCGCCGCGGGTCCTGGACCGCGAAGACGGCCACCATCCCGCCGCGACCGCGCACTTCCGCCTCGTGCCGGGGGAAGTCGCTCATGTCCAGCTCGGCCGCCTCGGCTGCGGCCTCCGAGATGACCAGCGTGCAGCCGTACTCCTTGCTGAGGTTCTCGAGGCGCGCGGCGATGTTGACGTTGTCGCCGATGGCCGAGAAATTCTGGGCGTTGGGCGGCCCCATGGTGCCGACAATCGCTTCGCCGGCGTGGATCCCGATCCCGAGTCGCAGCGGCTCGCTCAACTCAACCGCAAGATCGCGGTTGAGCGCGTCCATCCGGTCCATCATCGAGGCGGCGCCGAGGACCGCATTTCGGCACCCATCGCGAAGCCCTCCGCGTACGCCGTAAAGGGCCATCAGCCCGTCGCCGGCGAACTGGGCATAGTGCCCCCTCGTCTCGATCAACGCTTTCGCCATCTCGGCGAAGAAGCGGTTGAGGATGAAGAGCACGTCGAATGGCAGCTTCTCTTCGCCCAATCGGGTCGATCCGCGCATGTCGAGGAACACGGAGACGACCGGCTGCTCGCGCCCCTGGATGCCGCCGGGTCGGTTGGCGTCGCGCGCACTCACGTCCGGCGGCAGTAGGGGAATGACCGTGAGATCGGCCGCCGGGCGGATCTGGCATGCGAGTCGCACGCCCGCCTCGGCGCGGATCCGCGCGAGCGCCTTGGCCTCGGTCGCCTCCGGCGCCGGTAGGTCGTCTCGCGCGGCGCCGACGTCGATGCGGCAGGTTGTGCACCGGCCGCGCCCGCCGCACACGGCCGCATGCGGGACGCCCGCGCCCCGCAGCGCGTCGAGGACCGTCTCGCCCAGCGGCGCGATCACGACGCGGCCATCGGGCAGGGTGGTGCGGAAGACCCCGAAGCGGTTGCGGTGGAACCGCCGCGCCTCGCGGGCGATGAGGGTGAGTGCGACGAGCGCGAGGAACACCCCGATGCCGATGGGCTCAAGCGCCTTGAACCACGCGATGGTCTCGGCGGGCGTCGCGGCGAGATCGGCGAACACCGAGGCGAGGTATTCCGGTTGTTGGGCCCGTTCGGCGACCGTCACGCCCATCCCAGCGAAACCCAGGAGCGCGAGGATCGGGACGACGACCGCCACCGGATAGAGGATCGGAAGGAGGCGCAGATACCAGGGCCGGTGGCGAAGCAAAAAATGAATGCCCGCGAAAGAATGGCCCCAGACGACCATCAGGGCGAACGCCTGCTGGGCGCCGCGCATCGGATCGGAGACCCATATGGAGGCCACCACGTAGGCGTAGGAGGGCTCGAAACCCACCGAGAAGCCGATCCACCGTGTCCCGATTACGTGGATGAGGATCAAGGGGACGACCATCAGGCCGAGGCCGATCTGGATCGCCTCCCACGGCGGCATCCGCAACGTGCCCCGCCTGAAGACGGCAAGCAGTGAAACCGAAAGGTGGACCAGGAAGGATCCGTAAAGGACAACCTGTCCGATCGGATTTCCCCAGACCAGCATGACCCAACGAAGCACCGCCTCGGCGGTCTCGATGGAGACGAGGCCGAGCGCGTGGTTGAGGGCGTGGACGACGACGTAGGCCGCGATGACAAGACCCGACCAAAGCCGCACGCGCCGTTCTATCATGGGCCTCCCAGGGGGACGTGACGTCGCCGTTCGGCCCGAACGCTAGCACGGCGACGGCGCGGGCTCATAGCCGGGCGCGGCCGCGCTGGATCACTTTTGTTGGAGCGCGGTTATTGGAGCTCGGCGCGCAGCCGCTGTCGCAGAAGGTCGATGGGCACGAGCCGGCCCCTGACCTCGGTGCACCAGAATTGCCAACCGTTGCACGCGGGCGCGTTCTGGACATGGGCGCCGGCCGCGTGGATGGAGCCCAGGAAATCGGCGGTAACCAGGGTCCCGTCGGCGCGCACGCGGGCGGTGTGCCGGCGGCGGGCGTCGTGGAGAACCGCGCCGGGCGCCAAGAGCCCGCGTTCGACGAGCCAGCCAAAGGGAATCCGCGGCTCGGACCGGCGCTCGATCGGCGCCACCAGCGCGAGATCGCCCGGTTCCTCGATCGCGGCGATGCGGCGCTCGGCGATTTGCGCATATTCGAGGTCGGATTCGATGCCGATGAAAGTGCGCCCCAACCGCTTGGCGACGGCGCCCGTGGTCCCGGTGCCGAAGAATGGGTCGAGCACCAAACCGCCCACCTCGGTCGAGGCGAGGATCACCCGATGGAGAAGCGACTCGGGCTTCTGGGTGGGGTGCGCCTTGCGCCCCTGCGCCTTGATGCGTTCGGGGCCCGTACAAAGCGGCAAAAGCCAGTCGGAACGCATCTGAAGGTCGTCGTTGAGCGCCTTCATGGCGCGGTAGTTGAACCGATACCGCTCGCCGCGCGCGCGGGCGCACCAGATCAAGGTTTCGTGGGCGTTGGTGAACCGCCGGCCGCGGAAGTTGGGCATGGGGTTCGTCTTGCGCCAGACGACGTCGTTGAGGATCCAAAATCCTTCGTCCTGGACGATGGCGCCGATGCGAAAGATGTTGTGGTAGGTCCCGATCACCCACAACGTGCCGTCGCGCTTCAACACCCGCCGCGCCTCGATGAGCCAAGCGCGCGTGAACTTGTCGTAACTTCGGAAGTTGTCGAAGTGGTCCCACGCGGCATCCACGCCCGCCACCTTCGAGTTGTTGGGCCGCAAGAGCGCGCCTTCGAGCTGCAGGTTGTAGGGCGGGTCGGCGAAGACCATGTCGACCGAGGCCGCCGGCAACGTTGCCATGATCTCGACGCAGTCGCCGAGAAGGACTTGATTCGTCACGGTTTTTTTGTTCCCGCCCATGGCGCGGAAGATGGGCGAGCTCCGGCGACGCGTCAAGAAGTAAGTGGAATCAAGGGCTTATGAATTCACGTCATAGGCTATATCTTGACGTTTAGGAAATCAACTGCCCCAATATCTAGTCGCCCAAGAGTCGGGCGATGGGGGCGAAGGTGCGCCGGTGATGCGGCGTCAGGCCGAGTCGCTCGAGCGCTTCGCGGTGCTCGGCGGTCCCGTAGCCCGCATTTCTTTCCCAACCGTATCCGGGGTACGCGGACGCGAGCTCCGCCATGATGCCGTCTCGCGTCACCTTCGCGGCCACCGAGGCCGCAGCGATGGAGAGCGATCGCGCGTCGCCCTTGACCACGCAGCGGACGTCGCATGACAGCGGTGGTGCGGTGATGCCGTCCACGAGCGCAACTTGCGGCCGTGTCGCCAAACCCTCGACCGCGCGGCGCATGGCCTCCATGGTGGCGACGAGGATGTTGCGCGCCTCGATCTCGGCGACGTCGGCGATGCCAAGCGCGATCTCGGCGCAGTCGCGAAGCGCGGCGAACAGCTCGACGCGGCGCCGGCGCGCGAGCTTCTTCGAATCATCGAGACCGCTCGCAAGCGCCGGTGTCAGGCGCTTCGGATCAAGGACCACCGCGGCGGCGACCACGGGGCCCGCCCAGGGTCCGCGCCCGGCCTCGTCGACGCCGGCGATCACGTCGGCGCCTTCCCTGCGTGCCGCGGCCTCGAGGCGGAAATCAGGCATTTTCCCGCGCCGGCCCGGACTTCGCGTTCGGGGGTGCGTTCGGGGGTGCGTTCGCGTGTACCTCGGCAGCCATGACCGGATTCTACCATGCCGCGCGGACGTGAACGAACCCGGCCGTTACAGCCCGCTCGTCACGAAAGTCGGGGCCGTTCGTCACAGAAGAGAAAGCTGAGCACCGTTCCCGGGCGGAACCCGAAAACGCGCGCTGTCGAGGTTGAATTTGGCATGGCGATCGCCGTTGAGCCCGAACCGCTTGCACGCGAGCCGAAAGCGTCCCGACAGCATCTCCGCGTATGGGCCGCTTCCGCGCATCCGGGTTCCGAACGCGGAGACGTAGAGCGCGCCCCCCCCCGCGTCTCGCGGATGCGCGCCAACACGCGTTTCGCCTTCGCCGGCGCATGGACCTCAAGCCACTCCGCGAATAGCTCGCGGATTTCGTGCGGAAGACGCACGAGAATGTAGCCGGCGTCGCGCGCGCCCGCCGCGGATGCCGCTTCGAGGATGCCCTCGAGCTCGGCGTCGTTGAGAAACGGGATCATGGGCGCCGCCATGACCGCGACCGGTACGCCCGCCGCGCTCAGCGTGCGTATCGCTTCCAGGCGTTTGCCGGGGCTCGGCGCGCGCGGCTCGAGCGCGCGGGCGAGCGTTCGCTCAAGCGTGGTCACCGAGACCCCGACCGAGGCGAGCCCGCGTTCGGCCATGGGCGCGAGCACATCGAGATCGCGAAGCACGAGATTCGATTTGGTGACGACGCTCACCGGATGCTCGTGGGCCGACAAAACCTCGAGGATGCGGCGCGTGATCCGGAACTTCCGCTCGATCGGCTGGTAGGGATCGGTGTTGGCGCCGAGCAACACGACGCGGCAACGGTAGCCGGGCCGGCCGAGTTCCCTTGCGAGAAGCGCGGGCGCGTCGGGTTTCACGAACAATCGCGTCTCGAAATCGAGCCCTGGCGACAAACCCAACCACGCGTGGCTGGGCCGGGCGTAGCAGTAGATGCAGCCATGTTCGCATCCGCGGTAGGGGTTGATGGACTGGTCGAACCCGACGTCCGGAGATTCGTTGCGGCTGATCGCGCTGCGAGTCGCATCGATCGAGACGGTTGTCGCAAGCCGCCGGTCTTCGTTTTCGGGGCGCGTCCAGCCATCGTTGATGGGGACCCGCGTCAGGCGCTCGTGGCGTCCCGAACGGTTGGTCACCGCGCCGCGACCCTTGCGTGGGCGCTCCTCCGCCTGCTCGATCATGGCTTTATCGTAGCCAAAACGGGCAGAACATATCAAGAACAAATCGTTGCTTTCAGGCGCCCTTCGTTGCGCTATTGTGGCCGCGTCCAAAGGTTGCGAGGGAGCGTTGCTGAGCGTCGTCATTCCGGCACTCGAGGCGTCGGCGCATATGGGACGCACGTTGCAGGCCTTGATGGTCAGCGGCGGCGCGGACGAGGTCGTCGTCGTCGACGGCGGCTCCGAAGACGATACCCGCGAGCGAGCGGCGCGCGCGGGCGCCCGTGTCATCAAGGCCCCGCGGGGGCGCGGAAGCCAGCTCGCGGCCGGCGCCAAGGCCGCGCGCGGGGACTGGCTCTTGTTCGTGCACGCCGATACGGTCCTCGAGGCCGGTTGGGCGGCTGCCGTCGAAGCCTTCCTCGCTGATGCGGCCAATGCGCGGCGCGCGGCGGTCTTTCGTTTCGCCCTCGACGATGGCGCGCGCGCGGCCCGACTGCTCGAAGGTCTCGTCGACATGCGCTGTCGGCTTTTCGGCCTCGCCTACGGCGATCAGGGGTTGCTCATCGCGCGACGCTTTTACGACGCGCTCGGCGGCTTCCGGCCGCTCGCGCTGATGGAGGACGTGGACCTGGTGCGCCGGATCGGGCGCGGCCGTCTCGCGATTCTGGATGTGCGCGCTCTCACTTCGGCGGTGCGCTACCGGCGCGGCGGCTACGTCTTGCGGGTGGCGCGCAACGCCCTTTGCCTCGGGCTCTATTTCCTGGGGCTTCCCCCGCGCGTCTTGTTACGCATCTACGGATGACGCACGCGAACCATCTCGTCGTGTTCGTCAAGGCGCCGCGGCTCGGCACGGTCAAGCGAAGGCTTGCCGCCGACATCGGCGCGCTGCCCGCGACCGCGTTCTACCGCCAGACGCTGGTTTCCGTGCTCGCACGCCTGCGCCGCGATCCCCGTTGGCGCCTGACTCTGGCGGTGACGCCCGATCGCGACGCGCCGGCGCCCGGATTTTGGCCCGCCCGGCTTCGCCGCGTCCCCCAGGGACCGGGCGATCTGGGAAAACGCATGGGCCGCGTGATGGCAGCCATGCCGCCGGGGCCGGTGGTCGTGGTCGGAAGCGATGTCCTCGAGCTTGGCGCCGGCCACCTGGCCCCCGCCTTTCTCGCGTTGGGGCGCGCCGACGCGGTGTTCGGGCCCGCCGCCGACGGCGGTTACTGGCTCGTCGGACTCAATCGCCGGCGGCCCTTGCCGAGATTGTTCGACGCCGTACGCTGGTCGACGGAACACGCGCTCGCCGACACGCTGGCCAACATTCCGACCGGAGCTTCGGTGGCGTTCCTCGAGACCCTGGAGGATATCGACGACGGCGCCGCGTTCGCGCGCTGGCGCGCCTCGCGCAACCCCGCTTAGCTCTCGAGCAGCCTGGGCATCATCTCGACGAAGTTGCAGGGCTCGAGCCGCGCGTCGAACTGGTGGACGAGGATCTCGTCCCACGCGTCGCGACACGCGCCGGGCGATCCCGGAAGCGCGAAGAGATACGTGCCCCGGGCGACGCCGGCGGTGGCCCGGGACTGGATCGTCGACGTCCCGATTTTCTTGAAGCTGAGCATCCGGAACAGCTCGCCGAATCCCGGGATCTCCTTCTCGTAGACCGCCTGGAAGGCCTCGGGCGTGACGTCGCGCCCCGTGACCCCGGTTCCGCCGGTGGCGATGATCACGTCGACCTCGGGATCCTCGATCCAGGCCTTGAGACGCTCGATGATCGCGTCGGCGTCGTCCGTGACGATGGCGCGGGCGACGACCCCGTGGCCGGCCTCGCTCGCCCTGTCGGCAAGCAACCGGCCCGAGCTGTCGGTCTCTGGCGTGCGACTGTCGGAGACGGTCAGGATCGCTATGTGGACGGGAACGAAGCGGCGGTTTTCATTGATCGTCGCCATGCTCGGCCACCATGAGCGTGTCGCGATCGAGGCGCGTATAGACCGGCCGATCGCCTTGCGCGATCGCGTCCAGCGACGGCGTCGACTGGCCGAACCGATCGCGATAGATCCAAAGATTCGCGAGCACACGCTCGATGAAGATGCGGGTCTCGCGCAACGGGATACTTTCGATGAAGAGCAGGGGATCGCCCTTGAAATTCATCCGCTTGAGCCAAGCGCTGAGGTTCCCCGGCCCGCCGTTCCATGCCACCGCGAGCTGAAACAGATCGCCCTGCACATTGGGATCGTCGAGCAGCATCTCGAGGTACTTTTGGCCAAGCTCAAGGTTGACCTCGGGTTCAAAGAGCTCGCCACGCTTCGAGCTCCGGAAACGGCGATCCTTGGCAACGAAGCTGGCCGTGCGCGGCATGAGCTGCATCAGACCGCGCGCCCCGGCCGGGCTCGTGGCCTTGGGGTTGAATTCCGATTCCTGGCGGATCACGGCATAGATCAACGCCCGGTCGACGCGGAAGCCGTCCTTCGGTGTCCATCGGGGAACCGGGTAGGCGGCGGCATCGAACCCGCCGCCGGGATACATGAGCTTCGAAAGACGGAGCGCGAGCGCCGGCATGCGCGCATGGCTGGCGACCGCGAGAACGCCTTGCGCGATTTGGTCGTTGGCGCCGGCCGAAACGTTGCGCAACTCGCGTTCGGCGGCCTCCAAGCTCTCCACCTGGGCCAGTGCCAGGGCCCGGCGACCGCCCGGCGTGGTCGCCAGCGCCGCCAGCGCCGAGCGCTCTGCGCTCGGCGCTGGCCACTGGAACACGAGGGGAAGGCCCATCGCGCGGCGCGCGATCATCCCGTAGAAGGTGTAGGGATGGCTCGCGGCCTGACCGAGCAATCGGTTGACGTTGTGGGGCTGTCCCGAGACCAAGCGCGTGCGCGCCGCCCAATAGGCCGACGCCGAAATCAGCCAGGGCGAGGTGTCGGGTGTCGCGGCGGTTGCTTCGAAGTGGCGTCCAGCGACTTCCAATTGGCCCAAACGCCAGGCCGCGAGCCCGGCCGTCCAATGGGCCTCTGGCAGATAGCGGCCGGATCGCGCGGCCGCCTGGCTCGCCCACTCAAGCGCCCATTCGTCGCGTCCATCGGCGAAATACCCCGCCCCCAGGCGCGCCCGCGCACGGTCGAATTCGAATGCGCCGAGCAGGCGTTCGGTCGCCGCTTCCTGCAGGTCCCGTTTCGCCGCCTTGGTCCAGCCCCGTCGAAGGTAGGCGTGGATCTGCCTTTTCAGGGCCGTCGCCTTGCGGCGGTCGGCCGCGCTCAGATTGCTTGGTGGCGGCGGTGGGGCCGCGCGTACGGCGTCGATCTCGAACGCGCTGGCCGCGAGGTGCGCGCCCTTCGGCGGATCGGGAGGGCGCCAGTTCTTGGGTTGGCGGCGGAGCGCCAGCTTATAGATCCTCTGGGCCTGCGGATGGTCCGCGTACTCCGCCATCCAGGCCTTGAGCTCCTCGTACTTCGAGCGGTACTTGGTCGGATGCAGGTAGCGCTGGGCGAGAACGTGCCCCATCAGCACGCGATTCCCCAGTTCCGCGATCGCGCGGTCGGCCGCGGCCCAATTCCCGTCCTCCTGAAGCTCGAAAATCAGCCGGTAGCGAGCCGCGTCATCCTCGGTCAGGATTCCGGGCAGGGCGATTTCGCCCGCCTCGTCGCCGGTGTCCCGGATGGCTGGCGTCAGAGACGCCGTCACCGGCGATACCGATGTATGGAACACCGACGGGCCGAGTCGCGACGGCGCCGCGACGTCGCCTTCGGCCGCCTGTCCGGCGCTTGCGAAAGACGTCGCGACGGCGACCGCGCCGGCCAGTGCCGCACGAAACACCAACGTACCCGATGCCATGGACCTTCGTTTCAGGAGTTTCCCCTCTCCCCAACTTGGCCGAGACATAAACCGATTCTCGTAGCGGTGGCAAGTCCGGAGGCCCATCCCACCGGGCCTCCAAGGCCGTCAGCGCATCGGTCTTGGCGGCCTCAAAGCTCGCCAAGTTTTCGCTTGATCTCGAGCATATCGTGCCAAGCCGCCCGTTTCTGCCCCGGCGAGCGCAGCAGATACGCGGGATGGAAGGTGACCTTGGTCGGTACCGGCCGCGCGAGGCGCGGGGTGGAATACGAAAGCCACCGGCGACGCAACTTGCCGACACTTTCGTTGATCCCGAGCAGGGATTTCGCGGCCGCGCCGCCGAGCGCCACCAGCAGCTCGGGGTCCACCAGCTCGACGATCCGCTCGACGAACGGAAGGCACGCGGCGATCTCGGCGGTCGGAGGATTGCGGTTTCCGGGTGGACGCCCGAAGACGGTATTGGAGATGAAGACCGCGGCGCGCTCCAGCCCGATCGAGGCGAGCATGCGGTTGAGAAGCTGTCCGCTCTGACCGATGAAAGGGACGCCTTGACGGTCCTCCTCGGCTCCCGGCGCCTCGCCGATGAGGACCACTCGGGCGTCCGGTGCACCGTCCCCGAAGACCAGGTTGGTGGCCGTTTGCCTAAGCGCACAGTCCTCAAAGGACTCGAGCGCCCGATGCAGCTCGTCCAGTGTCGCCGATGCCGCGGCGAGGCCGACCGCGGTTCTGACCGGCGCGTCGGTGGCGGTCTCGGCCCCGGCTCCCCCGCCAGGCGGTACCGGCGGCCGCGCCGCGATCGGTTGGGGTGTCGGGCGCGCCGGGGATCGCGTCGGGCTGGCGCGGTCGCGTTCCGCGCGATGGGGCGCGGAACTGCTGTCCGAACGTCGCTCGTCGCCCGCTTCGCGGTAGCGGTTCCGGGGCGTCTCGCCGATCGATTCGTCGACGCCCGCCAGCAGGTAGAACTCGAGCACGCACCTGGGATCCATCCGCGCACTCTACCAGTTTCGGGCGCCTAGATCATTGTCCACTCACGCGGAATCGCACCGACCAAACGGATGACCAAACGGATAAAGCGCTCGGCCGACATCGCGCCTCGGGCCCGCGAGCCTGTGCTATAAGGCACGTCCAGCCTCGGTTTCGGCGGCGCGAGAGGTGGCCCGAATGGAACGCCAATCCATGGAATACGACTTGGTGATCGTGGGCGCCGGTCCGGCCGGGCTGGCGGCCGCGATCCGAGCGAAGCAGGCGGCGACCGAGCGCGGCCGCGAGATCGGCGTGTGCGTGCTTGAGAAGGGCTCCGAGGTTGGCGCCCACATCCTTTCCGGCGCGGTATTCGAGCCCCGCGCCCTCGACGAGTTGCTCCCCGACTGGCGCGCGTCAGACTCGCCCTTGACGACGCCCGCGGTCGAAGACCGGTTCATGTTCTTGACCGCTCGGCGCGCGGTCCGGCTTCCGCACCCGCCGCAGACGAGCAATCGTGGCAACTACGTGGTCAGTCTCGGCAACCTTTGCCGCTGGCTCGCCGGGCGGGCGGAGGCGCTCGGCGTCGAGATCTATCCGGGGTTCGCCGCCGCCCAGGTCCTTTACGATGACCAAGGCGTAGTCCAGGGCGTGGTCACCGGAGATTCCGGAATCGGCAGGGACGGCCGCAACAAGGACACCTTCGCGCCGGGGATCGAGCTCCGCGCGCGCCACACCTTTTTAGCCGAAGGCTGCCGGGGCTCGCTCGCGAAGACGTTGATCGAGCGGTTCGCGCTGGGCGCGGACGCCGAGCCCCAGACCTACGCGCTGGGCGTCAAGGAACTGTGGGAGGTGGACGGCTCGCGCCACCGCGCAGGAAGGGTGACGCATACGATCGGCTGGCCGCTCGACCGTGCCACCTATGGCGGTTCCTTCGTCTACCACCTCGAGGACAACCAGGTCGCGGTGGGTTTCGTCGTCGGCCTCGACTACGAGAATCCCTATCTCGACCCCTTCGAGGAGATGCAGCGGTTCAAGACCCATCCGGCCATCCGCCCGTTGTTCGAGGGCGCCCGGCGGATCGCCTACGGCGCGCGCGCGCTCAACGAAGGCGGCTGGCAGTCGATCCCCCGCCTCGTCTTCCCCGGAGGCGCGCTGATCGGTGCGGCGGCGGGGTTCATGAACGTGCCCAAGATCAAGGGGTCGCACACGGCGATGAAGTCGGGAATGCTGGCCGCCGAGGCCGCAGTTGCGGCCCTGGACGCAGATGGCTCGCAAGCCGTCCTCCAATCTTACGTCGATTCCCTTAGAGCGTCGTGGGTGTGGGACGAACTGTCCCGGGTGCGGAACATCCGGCCCTCATTTCGCTCCGGGCTTTGGGCCGGAATCGCCTACTCGGCGATCGACGCTTATTTGCTGCGCGGCCGGGCCCCGTGGACGTTCCCCCATGTCCCGGACCACACGCGTCTCAAGCCCGCTCGCGATCAGACGCCGATCGCCTATCCGAAGCCCGACGGAGTCCTCACCTTCGACCGGACGTCGTCGGTCTATCTTTCGAACACCATCCACGAAGAGGACCAACCGGTGCACCTGCGGCTCGGGGACGCCGAGGTTCCGGTTCGCCTGAACCTCGCTCTCTACGACGGGCCCGAGCAGCGTTATTGCCCGGCCGGCGTCTACGAGTTTCTTGACGAGGGCGGCAGCGCCAAGCGCCTTCAGATCAATGCGGTCAACTGCGTGCACTGCAAGTGCTGCGACATCAAGGATCCCGGCCAGAACATCGAATGGACGGTGCCCGAGAGCGGCGGCGGTCCCAACTACCCGAACATGTGAGGGCCGGCCTTGGTGCTAGAGCACCTTGCGACCGGATTGAAACGATTTGCCCCAACGAAGGCCGGGTCCAATTGCTCCGTGGCGTCGCCCACGCATCTTTGCCGATGCCCCACATCGCACATCGCACATAAAAATGCGAAGCGCGTATAGACGCGTATAGACCAGATCGCGGTCCGTCGGAATCGCCTGGGGCGATCCGCCGACCACGTGAATCTGGTCTATATTTATTGAGATCGAGCGGGTGGGCGCGTTTGGTTGCAACCGCATCGCGGTTCCAATCGAACGCGATCCGCTCTAGCTACGGCGCAAATAATTCCGCTCGTACGGTTCGAATTTGGTCAGATAGTGGTCGAGGCGCGAGTTGGGGTTTGAAGCGGGAACGCCGGCTCGGATACACTGCCGCCGTTCTTCGCCCGCCGGGCGCGGTCATTCGTACACTGATGCGTGTGCGCGTTTGCCCGGTGGATAGGGCCGCCTCGACGTGCATCCACTACGAAGAACGAGGAGGAAACCCAATCATATGATCAGGCCGCAAACGCCCGTTGGACGCCTGGATCCAAACGCGACATCGGCGCCCGCGGCGAAGACCGCACGATGGGCCCGGCGGCGGGCGATCCCGTTCGCCCGGCGCGCGGCGGCGCTCGCGGCGATCCTGGTCCTGTCGGGGGCCTGCGCCAGCGAGGTCGCGGGTGAGCTTGGCGAAGACGCGGCGCGTATCGAAACGGGCACGGAATCGAAACCCTCCATCTTGGGAAACTATCTCGCCGGCCGACACGCCCAGGCGCAGCGTGACACGTCCAAGGCCGCCGAGTTCTTCTCGAACGTCATCGAAAGCGACCCCAGCGCCCCAGAAGTCCTGCGCGCGACGTTTTTCATGCGGACCATGGAAGGCGAGATGGACATGGCGTTCGCGCTTGCCCGCCGCGTGGTCGCGCTCGACGCGGTCGACGTGGTCGCCGTGATCGCGCTCGCGGTCGACGACATTCTGGCGGGTCGCTTCGCGGTGACCGAAGACCGGCTTGCCAATCTCCCGCGCGAGGGCCTCGCGTCGTTCATGGTGCCGCTGCTCCGGAGTTGGGCGCTGGTCGGGCTAGGACGGACGGACGACGCCCTCGCCGCATTGGAATCGTTGGGCGAGCGGGGCGGAATGCAAGCCCTTCAACGGCTGCACACGGGATTGATCAACGAAATCGGCGGGCGCCTGGAGGCGGCCGAGGCCTCGTACCGCGTCTCGGCCGAGAACGGCGAAGAGCTGTCGCTACGCCTGATCGAACTTCTCGGGCGTCTCTACCAACGGACGGGGCGGACGCCCCAGGCCGAGGCCCTCTTCGAGCGATACGACGAGGAGCAGCCGAACTCGCAGCTTCTGGAACCTGCGTTGCGGGCATTCCGGCGAGACGCCTCGAAGCGGCCCGTGGCCGACGCGGCTGAAGGCGCCGCCGAGGCGCTGTTCGGCGTCGCCAACGCTTTGCGCCAGCAGGCCGACACCGACCTCGGCCTCATCTTCGGCCAATTGGCACTGCATCTGCGCCCCGATTTCCCCCTCGCCCAAATCATGGTGGCCGGCATTTACGAGGGCGAAAACCGACTCGAGAAGTCGAACGCGGTTTACGCGGCCGTTGATCCGGCCTCGCCGTTTTCGTGGTCGGCGCGCATGCGGATCGCGATGAACCTGAACCGGCTGGACAAGGCGGAAGAAGCGGTGGCGCTGCTGGGCCAGATGGCGCGCGAGGTCCCCGACGATCCCGCCCCCCTAATCAATCTGGGCGACATCGAGCGCGGCAAGGAGAACTTCGCCCGCGCGGTCGTCGCCTACGATGGAGCGATGGCCCGCGTCGAGGGCGTCGAGCGCCGCCACTGGTCGCTTCTGTACAGCCGCGGGATCGCGCTCGAGCGGTCCAAGCAGTGGGCACGTGCCGAGACCGACTTTCTCAAGGCGCTCGAGCTCGAGCCCGACCAGCCTTACGTCCTTAATTATCTGGGCTATTCGTGGGTGGATCAGGGCATGAACCTCGAACGCGCCACGGGGATGATCGAAAAAGCAGTCGAGCTGCGCCCGCGGGACGGTTTCATCGTCGACAGCCTGGGATGGGCGCACTTTCGGCTTGGCGACTATTCCGGGGCCGTCCGCGAGCTTGAGCGCGCCGTGGAGCTGCGGCCCCAGGATCCGGTTATCAACGACCACCTCGGCGACTCGTACTGGATGGTGGGGCGACGGCTCGAGGCCCAGTTCCAGTGGCGCCGCGCGCTCGCACTCGAGCCCGAGCCCGATGTCGCCGAGACGATCGCCAACAAGCTCAAAGACGGCCTGCCTGCGCCCGCGCGCACCACCGCCGGCGATGATGGGTAAGGACGCGACCGGCCGCGACGCTTCGAGAGCCGCATCCACGCAAGCGCGCCAAGCCGAAGGCGGCCAAAGCGTGGAGGCCGCGGCCCCGGCGAAGGTCAACCTCTATCTCCACGTCCTCGGCCGCCGCGCCGACGGCCGCCATTCGCTGGACGGCCTGGTCGCCTTCGCCGGCGTCGGCGACACCGTCACCGTCACCGCGACCGACGCCCCGGCACCGTCGCTTCGGATCACAGGTCCGATGGCGAAACGCACGCCCGCGGGGCCCGACAACCTCGTGCTGCGGGCCGCAAGCGAACTCGCCCGAAGGGTGGGACGCGCGCCTGGGGTCGCGATCGCGCTCGTCAAGCGGCTGCCGGTTGCGGCGGGCCTGGGCGGAGGTTCGTCCGACGCGGCGGCGTCTCTCAAGGCGCTGGCCGCGCTCTGGGGGCTCGATTCCGATGACGACCGGGTGGTCGACGTCGGCCGCGGGCTTGGCTCCGACGTCCCGGTCTGCCTGTTCGCGCGGCCCGCTTATCTCGGCGGCGCCGGCGAGATCGTCGAGGCCGGGCCACGGATGCCGCCGGTCTGGCTGGTGCTCGCCAATCCCGGATGCGCGGTCTCGACGGCCGCCGTCTACGCTGCGCGCGAGGGTCCGTTCTCGACGCCCGCGCGGCTCGAGCGCGCGCCCCAAGACGCGGCCGAGCTGTCCCGGATGCTGGCCGCCCGCCGCAACGATCTTGCGGCGCCGGCGCGCTCGCTCGCGCCCGCCATCGACGAGGTGCTGACGGCGCTTGAGGGTCGGCCCGGCGCGCTGCTCGCGCGCGTCACGGGAAGCGGCGCAACCTGTTTTGCGCTGTTCGCCCGGCGCGCGCGCGCCGAGGCCGCGGCCTCCGAGCTCGCACGCACCCGGCCCGCGTGGTGGGTTCGGGCGGCGCCACTTCTCTCGGACGCCCGGAAACCGGGGATTTAAGGCGTAATCGGGCCGGGCTCGGGGCCCGCTTGCCGGGTCCGGTCAAGGCGCGTAAGGTGCCGCCCGATCTGGTCCCCCGTGGGGCGTAGCCAAGTGGTAAGGCAGCGGGTTTTGGTCCCGCGACCGCAGGTTCGAATCCTGCCGCCCCAGCCACCACCCGCGATGCACACCGCGGATTTCGGAAACCCGCACCCGGTCAGGCGAAGACCGCCTCCGCCATATCGGCAAGGGTCGCAAAGATGAAGTCGGCCTCGGGCCGGTCGGGAACGCGGACGGTGGCGCCCCAATGCCCGCCCTTGGCGAGCCCTTGACGGTCGATCCAGGCGCTGGCGAGACCGAAGCGGGACGCCGGCACGTGGTCGTGGAACAGGCTTTGGGCGGTGTGCAGGATGTCTTCGGCGCCGAGGCCGAAATCGGCGCTCACACGCTCCAGCATGTAGGTGAAGTTGGCGGCCGCAGGCTTGTAGCTTCCGATGTCCTCGGCCGTGTAGACGGCGTCGAAATCAACACCGAGCTTGGTCCGAGACGCCTGGAACCCGTCCCGGTCCACGTTCGAGAGGATCACCAGCTTGAAGCGCCGCTTCAATCGGCGAAGCGCCGCGGCCGTGTCGGGAAAGGCGGGCCAGTCTGCGATCGAGCCCGCGAACGCCGCGTCCAATTCCGGCGACGAGGCCAGGCCGTGCCTCTCGGCGACCGCCCGATGGACGCGGGACAGCAGCACGCCATAGAGCATTTCCGGTGTTTCCGCCTGCTGCCGGCTTTCCGATTCGGCGAAGGATTCAAGTGCGCGCGCGCGGCTCAGCGCATCGCAACCGTTGGCCTGCAGCAACGGCCGCAAAGCGTTCCATATCCCGCTTTCCCAATCGATCAGGGTGCCGTAGCAGTCGAACGTGAGGGCTTTGAATTCGCCCAGCCGCTTGGTCACCTCGCCACCTCGCCCGCCCTCAGGTCGGCTCGGCGGTGACGGCGAGCTTATACGCCACCAACGCGACCGCGGCGCTGGCGGCGACCGTTATCGCCATGGGCCAGGCGGTGCCGTCGTCGAAGATGCCGACCGCGAAGGCCCCGATCGCGCCGCCCCCCATCTCGACGGCGCTGAGCAGCGCCGCCGCCACGCCGGTGCTGCCGCGGGCCGCGTGCAGCGACCAGACCGGCGCCGTCGCGAACACGGGCCCGACGCCGAAAGCAAACAGCGCCATGGCCGCCGTGATTGTCACCGGCGATTCCAGCCCCAACGCAAGGACCGCGATCGACGCCGCCCCGCCGGCGCCCGAGATCCAAATCCCGGCCCTCAGGATCGGGGCGATCGCGAAGCGGGCGGCCACGCGGTTGGCGGCGAGGCTTCCCAGGAAATACGCGGCGACGATCGCCGCCTGGTAGAACCCGAAGTGCTGGGTCGCGACCCCAAGCCGGTCGATGAAGACGAACGGCGCCGCGGTGACGAAGGCGTAGATGCCGCCGAGCGAGGTCCCGCAGACGACGGCGCTGGCGAAGAACCGGCGGTTGGCGAATAGCCGCACATAATCGCCCACGACCCGGCCGGGCCTGAGGGCTGCGCGGTCGGGCGCGCCCGATTCTCGCAAGCAGCGCCACACCATGGCGGTTACGGCAAGCCCGAGCACCGCCAGCAGCGCGAAGTTCGCGCGCCAGCCCAGGCCGACGTGGACATAGCCGCCGATCACCGGTCCCAGCGCCGGCGCGAGCGAGATTACCATCCCGTAGACCGCCAGGATCCGCACGCTGCCCGCCTCGTCGTAGAGGTCGCGAATGACGGCGAGGGCGATGACCGCCTCGACGCTCGCCATCACGCCTTGAAGGGTGCGGGCCACGATCAGCGCGCCGATCGACTGGGCCGCGGCGCAGCCCAAGGTGAAGACGATGAAGCCCGCGAGGCCGCCGAGCAGGACCGGGCGCCGGCCGAAGCGGTCCGACAGCGGCCCGAACACCAGTAGCGCCAACGCGAAGCCGAGCACATTCAGGCTCATGGTGAGCTTGACCGTCTCGGGCGTGGTCGCGAAGACGCCGGGAAGGTGCGGAAGGCTCGGCGTGTACATGTCGGTCGAGAGGATGCTGACCGCGGTGACGGCCATCAACGTCAGCGGCACGACGAACGGCACAGGCGCTTGGGATCGTTGTTCGTTCATGGGGCCTTCCGGAGGGCAGTGCCGCACTGACGGGTCGGCGAGTGAGGATACCATTTAGCGATCATCAGCGCGGTTTTGGACTTCGTGCTCCTTGTTGTCGATCATGAATGCGCCCCCGATCCCGCGCGCTGCCGCTTGACCGGGCGGAAGGCGGGCGCAATCATGGCCTCGCGCAACGGAGTATCGGCACCCCCATGGCGCCCAAGAAACTTGCCGCGGCCGACGTGGGCCTTCCGCGATTCGCCGTGCCCGCGGACTCGGACGGCGAGACCTTCGCGCTATCGTCGCACCAGCGCGCGCGAGGCGCTTGAGTTCGGTCTGCCCGTGGCCGATCCCGGTTTCAACATCTTCGTCCTCGGCGAGGACCACAGCGGGCGCATGACTGCGACGCTGGAATTCCTCGACACCGTCGTCGCCAAACGGCCGCCGCCCGACGATTGGGTCTATCTCAACAACTTCCGCCGGCCCCACCGCCCGAAGCCTTACCGACTTCCGCCGGGCGTCGGACGCCGGTTCCGCGACCGCATGGCGGATCTTATCCCGCAACTTCGCGAAGCGCTCGCCGGCGCGTTCGGAAGCGAAGACTACCTCGATCGCGTCCGCGTCGAACGCGAGAAGGTCCAGGCCGAGGCGAGCGCGCGCATGGACGCGCTGCGCGCAGAGATGCAAAACCACGGGCTCGAACTCGCGCAGGATACCGAGGGAATGATGTCGGTGCGGGCCCAGGCCGCCGACGATCCGCCCGCCGGCGATCCGCCCGCCGCCGGGCCGCCGGCGCGCGAAGACGCCGAGCCGATCTCCCGCAAGATCGATGCCTTCACCGAAGAGTTGCGGGGCATCAATCGCTGGGCGGTCAGCCGTCACGCGGAGTTCAGCGAGACGATCGAGGATCTCGACCAACACGTCGGCGACATAGCGATCGGCCTCTTGATGGACGAAGTCATCGGCGCGTTCGCGGCGTTCGGCGCGCTGGTCAGGTGGTTGACCGCCATGCGCGTCGACATCGTCGAGAGCCTGGGACGCTTTCGCCCGCCGCCTCCCGAATCGGGAGGCGACGATTTCGTTCCGGCGGAGGCACCCGAGCGGTATTACGCCGTCAATCTGTTCGTCGATCACGCCGACGACGAGCATCCGAGCGTCGTCCTCGAGGCCAATCCCACCTACGAGAACATCTTCGGCCGCATGGAGTACCGCCAACTAGACGGCGTGCTGGAGACGGATTTCACCTTGATCCGGTCGGGCTCGATCCATCGCGCCAACGGCGGGGTTTTGATCCTGCGCGCCGATGCGATCGCCCGCAACGCGGTCGTCTGGGAGGCGCTCAAAGGCGCGCTCCGGGATCGCGAAGTGGCCCTCGAGGAGCTCGAGCGCGCGGGCGCGCTCCCCGTCGCTGGTGCGCCGCGTGCGAAACCGGTGCCGCTCGAAGTCAAGGTGGTCATCGTTGGCGCGCCCCATTGGTACTACACCTTCTTCTCGGTGGACCCCGAGTTCCGCACCCACTTCAAGGTCAAGGCCGACATCGACGGCGAGATGGACGCGACGGACGCGAACCTCGCCAATTACGCAGGCCTCATCCGCGGCGTGGCCCGGGACTTGGGCGTAGCCGAGCTGACGCCGGCGGCCATCGGGCGGCTGCTCGCCGCGGCGTCCCGGCTGGCCGCGCACCGCGAGAAGCTGAGCGCGCGCTTCGAACTGATCGCCTCGCTCGTGAGCGAAGCGAGCGCGCTCACGCTCGAAGATTCGGGCGCGGCGGGCGGCTCGATCGACGAAGACGCGGTCGCCCGGGCGATCGCCAACCGCCGGCGGCGCAATGCCCGGGTCGAAGACCGCCTGCACGAGAACATCGCCCGCGGCATCGTCATGATCGACACCGATGGTGCGGTGATAGGACAAATCAACGCGCTCACGGTGCGCGATCTCGGCGACCACGCTTTCGGAACACCGGCGCGGGTGACGGCGCGGGCCTCGATCGGCCGCCGCGGGGTCACCAACATCGAACGCGAGGTGGCCATCGGCGGACCGATCCAGCAGAAGGGCGTGATGGTGTTGCAGGGCTTTCTCGCCGGCCACTTCGCGCGGCGCTTCCCGCTCTCCTTCAACTGCTCGATCACCTTCGAGCAAAGCTACGGCGGGGTCGAGGGCGACAGCGCCTCGGTTGCCGAGGTGCTGGCCATCATCTCGGACCTCGCGAGCCTGGCGTGCCGCCAGGACCTCGCCGTGACCGGCTCGGTCAACCAGCGCGGCCAAGTCCAGGCGGTCGCCGGGGTGGCGGAGAAGATCGAGGGCTTCTTCCGCACCTGTCGCGACGCGGGCCAGCTCACCGGCAGCCAGGGTGTGGTGCTGCCGGCCGCGAACGAGCCCAACCTCGTGCTCGACGACGCCGTCGCCGGCGCGATCGAGGCCGGAAGCTTCCACCTGTGGAGCGTGCGCTCGGTGGAGGACGCGCTCGAGATCTTCACCGGCGTTGCGCCCGGCGTGCCGCAGGCGGACGGGACCTATCCGCCCGAGACCGTCTACGGCCGTGCCATGCGGCAGTTGGAAGAGTTCGACCGCGTACTCGCCGACCGGATCCGGGCGTAGCCAAGCGCGCGCGGGCACGTCCGGTTTGATTCAGATGCTGGTGCCGTTGGCGGCGCTGGGTTGTTCGCGTTCATGGGCGGCGTCGCGCTGCTGAGCGCGGGCTTCGGCGCCTGGCGGATCCGCCGGACACCGCCGCCGGCGGCGGAAGATCAGGGCGCGTTCCGCTTCGTGCCCACGACGACCCCGATTGCGAGCGAACTCGACCCGCGCGCCGGACCCGAAGAACCGGTCTTCGATTTCACGATCGGGGCCGAAGCTGAGGCCGATCAGGCCGGCAGCGCGGCGGTCGCCGGTTCGCCGACGGCGTCCGCCGGCACCCCCAAAGCGTAGGTGTGATAGGCGTTCTCGCACGGCGGGCCGTCGGTGGCCAGCACCACCCGCGCGCCCAGATCGATGATCGCCGAGGTTACCGTGATCGACCGCCGGGCCTCGGCCAGGCTGTCGTCGGCGTGCCGGCAGATCGAGGACGGCGTCGAGAAGTGGTCGCGGAGCGCGTCTTCGATGTGGGCGCTCTCGATCCGGCCCCGGTGGCGGCGCAGCAGCCGCGCCAGGCGCTGGCTCCGGAACAGCGTGCTCGGCCCCAGGCGCTCGAATTCCGACGTGGCGCGGCCGCGGACCACCAAGTGGTTGGCGTGGGTGACGATGCCGTCCGCGTCGGGGTACAGATACGACGCCTCGCCCGGCGTCGTCTCGATGTCGATGAATTCGCCGTCGGCGTGACCGATCAGGAAGTTTGCGGAGCAGGTGCGGTCGGTCTGGATAACCGCCATGATCGCCTTGTCGAAGGTCCAGGCGTCGAAGATCTCGCGGCAGCGGACGTGGATCGGCTTGGAGAGCGCGTTTTCGCCATCGTCCGAGCTTACCAGGCCGTTCATGCAAAGCCCGATGCCCGCCTCGTTGACGCCGATCTTGCAGCCGACGATCCCGGCCTCGGTGAAGCCGACGAAATCGGGTAAGTCCTTGCGCCTGGCGCGCAGCATGAGGGTGTGGCCACGGATGCCGCTGAGCCAGTCCCAGTTCTGTCCCATCAGCGCGCCGCCGTGGGCCGTTGCCTCCGGCATCAGCCCGAACGCCGTGCAGCCGTCGGCCACGGTGCCCGCGCCCGCCGAAGCCGCGGCTTCGCCGGCGAAGACCGCATAGGCGATCTCCCAGCGCGCGTTCAGCACCGCGACGTCGCGGAACGCGAGCCCGGCACCTTCGGCGATTCCGCGCATCTCGTCGGCGTACTCGGGGTTGTCGGCGGCGATGAACTCGGCCCATTCGGCGCCCAGGCGTTCGATCCCGGTGCGCTTCCGGCCCCCCGCCTCGAACCGGCGCATGTAGGTTTCGAGGTTCTCGCGAACGGGTCCCGCCATCGCGCGGCCGTGGACGAGCCCGCGTTCGAACGCGTCGTCGCCGACGTCGATAAGCGGCATGGTCGTCATGGTCGTCATGGCAAACCCTTTCTTGGCCGGCTGGCAACGGCGCCGACGGGTGCGCGGCGTCTCGCAATTAAAGCACAGCTCATCACCGCCGCAAGGTCCGAGCGTAAGAGCAGATCATGATTGGTGGGAATCGCTTGAGCGCGATCCGCCGCCCACGTGAATCCGGTCAATATTACTGAATCCGCTCTAGCGGCGGCTCAGTCCCAGCGGTAGTGCCGGAGCGCGTCCTGATCGAGGCGGATATCGAAGCCCGGCCCGTCGGGCACCCGGATCACGCCGTCGGCAATGGCCGGGCGGTTGGTCACGATCCCTTCCCAGATCGGATCGCGCTCAGGATCGGCGAAGCATTCCACGAAGCTGCCGTTGGCGTAGGCCGACAAGAGATGGAGCGCGATCTGCGGCTCCTCGTGGTGGCCGAGGCGAACGCCGAACACCGAGCACATGGCGGCCGAGCGGCGCCACTCGGTGATGCCGCCGCTTTCGGAGGCGTCGAAGTTCACCATGTCGACCGCGCCTGCTTCCAGTAGCCGTCGCACGCCGTGGCTGGTGATCTCGCTCTGGCCGGCGCATATGGGAAGCGTGCACGCCTGGCGCACCCGCGCCATGGCGGCGGCGTCATCGTACCAATGGCACGGCTCCTCGAACCAAGCCAGCCCGTAAGGCTCGACCAGGCGGGCGAAGCGGATGGCCGCGTCCACGCCCCAGCCGCGATTGGCGTCGGCGGCGATGACGAAGCCCTCGCCACCCCCTTCGCGGGCGGCCGCGATCCTGTCTGCGTCCGCCTCGGGCGCGAGCCCGCCCACCTTCACCTTGCAGCCCGCGAGGCCGCGGGCGCGAAGTCCCGCCATCTCGGCCGCCATCTCGGCAGGCGATTTGCCGTCTTCGTAGTATCCGCCGATGGCGATGATGGGGAGCGCATCGCAGTAGCCTCCCAACAGCTTCGAGACGCTCAGCCCAAGCGATTGGCCGAGCGCGTCCCAGATCGCGGTGTCGACGCAGGCGATCGCCTCGAGCACGAGCTTGCGGTCGCGCGCGGGTGCGGCCACGGCGAACATCGTCTCCCAGATCCGCTCGACTGCCGTCACCTCGGCGCCGATGCAAAGGGGCGCGAGTTCGTCCTCGACGATCTTGGCGATATCGCGCGCGTGCGCGCGATTGTCGCCGTTGTAGACCTCGGCTTTGAGGCCGTCATCGGTGACCAGACGCGTCACCACCGCCGCCCGGCTCGAGATGCCTACGCTGCTGAGCCCGAACGTGCGCTTCAACGGAATGCGGATCGCGAACGCCTCGATCGTCTCGATGCGCGGCATGGGTCGTCTCCCGGAGAATTGGGGCGAGCTGGCCCCGGACGCCGCTCAGGCTGGGTTAGGGACCGCGCTCGGGTCCGGCGAAGGAGTGGAGCGGGCGAGGGGAATCGAACCCCCGTTTAAAGCTTGGGAAGCTTTCGTTCTACCATTGAACCACGCCCGCGAGGCACGTCCCAGAACACTCGAAAACCTATAGGCGATCGGGCGCCTGAGGGCAAGGCGGCGGCGCGGTTCCGCATGTCGTGCGCGCGCTTCCGGCGCCGGACCCGTGCCGCCGCACACGGGATTTTATTTGGAGCACGCGCGCATGCGCGCGTACAAACGAGGGAGCGCGAAATCCCGCCCGTCGCGGAAAAGGGAGACCATGCCCGAAGGAAGCCTCGGCCAACCGACACTGCTGGATGCGCGAAAATTCCGCGACGCTGGC
>JASMAE010000422.1 GCA_030754475.1 Rhodospirillales bacterium | reverse complement strand
TGCGCCGCAGATCGTCGGCGCGCCGCACCTCGACATCGAAGCATCCGCGGTGCCGGCCGCGCTCTCGGCCGAGTTCGCGGCCGTCTCGCTGGTCACGGCCGCGCTCTTCTGGTTGATCCTTGGCGGTCTCGCGGGCCACGTGTACAAGAGGCTGGAACAGGACTGAGCCGCTCCGATCCGCACGATCCGCCGTGGTGCGGGCGTCTGCGGACCTCGCCAAATCTTCGGGTGCGCCCGCAAAGACCGCGTTTCGCATGGATTCCATCGCTCGAGGCCTTTTACGCCGACTGGTACTCGCGGCCCGAGATCTGGCGCCGATCGTCGTCGTCGTGGTTCTGTTCCAGACCTTGCTGTTTCGCCAACCGCTGCCGGACCTGGACGGGATTCTTCTGGGCGTTGTCTTCGTCGTCCTGGGGCTGGCGCTGTTCGTCTACGGCCTCGAGATGGGGCTGTTTCCACTGGGCGAGGCGCTCGCGGACGCGTTCGCCCGCAAGGGAAGCCTGGCGGTGCTGTTGACGTTCGCGTTCGGGCTCGGCTTCGCCACGACGGTTGCCGAGCCGGCCCTGAACGCGGTCGCCGCAAAGGCCGCCACCGTCGCCAGCGGGGCCGGCGTGATTGCCGGGACGGGCGAAGCCAAAGCGGCCTACGCGCTCGCGCTCAGGCTCACGGTCGCGGTCTCGGTGGGCGCAGCCCTGGTGGTCGGCATGGTACGAATCATCAAGGGCTGGCCGATCCAGTACTTCATCATCGGCGGATACGCGCTGGTCATGGCCATGACCGCGTTCGCGCCGCCCGAGATCGTCGGGATCGCCTACGATTCGGGCGGCGTCACCACATCGACCATCACGGTGCCGCTGGTAACGGCGCTGGGCGTCGGCCTGGCCAGCGCCATCCGCGGTCGCAACCCGATGATTGACGGCTTCGGGCTGATCGCGTTGGCGAGCCTGGCGCCGATGATCTTCGTCCTCGTCTTCGGCATGGTGGTCTGAGGCGCGCCGGTGCCCACACTCGAACACGCCCTCGAGACAAGCGTCGCGACCCTTCTCGATGTCGCGCCGATCGTCGCCCTGTTGATCGCCTTCCAGATCCTGGTCATTCGCCGCCCGCCGCCGCACCTGCGCCGCACGGTGGTGGGTTGCGTTTACGTGCTGGCGGGCTTGGTGCTGTTCCTGATGGGGCTGGAAAAGGCGTTGTTTCCGTTGGGCGAGGCCATGGCGACGCAACTGACGGCCTACGATCTGGTCGGTGCCGCCGATGGCGGCGCGGCCGACTGGCGGAACTTCTTCTGGGTCTACGTCTTCGCCGCGGCCATCGGGTTCGCGACCACGCTTGCCGAGCCGTCGCTGATCGCCGTCGGGCTGAAGGCCGAAGAGGTCTCGGGCGGCGCCGTCCACGGCTGGGGTTTGCGGATCGCGGTCGCGGTCGGGGTCGCGGTCGGGGTCGCGCTGGGGGCGTTTCGGATCGTGACCGGAACCCCGCTCGCATATTACATTATGGCCGGCTACGCGATCGTCATGGTCCAGACGGTGTTCGCGCCCCGGACGATCGTCGCGCTGGCATACGATTCCGGGGGCGTCACCACATCGACCGTGACGGTGCCGGTCGTCGCCGCGCTGGGACTCGGGCTTGCCAGCGCGATCCCGGGCCGCAGCCCGTTGATCGACGGGTTCGGCCTGATCGCGTTCGCAAGCGTGTTTCCCATTATTTCGGTGTTGGGGTATGCCATGCTGTCGGAGGTGTTCCGCAGCCTGCGCCGAGTGCATGAAGCGGAGGAGGTCCAATGAACCTGAAGTTGATCATGGCCCTGGTGTCCGACGAGAAGACCGACGCCGTCATCGATGCCGCGCGAGACGCCGGCGCGACCGGGGCGACCGTGATTACGAGCGTCCGTGGCGAGGGGTTGAAGCCGGACAAGACATTCCTCGGGCTGGATTTAACGGCGCAACGGGACGTCCTTCTGTTCCTCGTCGCCGAACAGCGCGCGCGCGAGATTCTCGAAACCATCGCCAAGGCGGGACGGTTCGACGAGGAGCCCGGAAGCGGCATCGCCTTCCAGCTTGCCATCGAGGACGCCGAAGGCCTGAAGACCCAGGCGCCGACGTTGTTGGAGGAAATTGAGGCCCAGTTATGAACGCAGAGACCCCCATTCGTGTCCGCGAGGTCATGACGCCCCAGGTCCGCACCATCGGCCGCACCGCCACCGTCCGCGAGGCGGTCACGATCATGCGCGAGGCCGGCGTCAGCTCGCTCGTGGTCGAACGCCGCGACGAAGAGGACGAGTTTGGCCTGTTGGTGGTCACCGACATCGCCCGCGAAGTGGTCGGAATGGACCGCTCGGCGGACCGGGTCAATGTCTACGAGGTCATGACCAAGCCGGTCCTGACCTTGCCCGCCGAGATGAACGTGAAGTACGCCGTCCGCCTGCTGACGCGGTTCCAGCTCGCGCGCGCCTTGGTGGTGGACAACGAGCGCCGTCCGGTGGGCATCGTGACGCTCCGCGACATGGTGTTGCGTCACATCGGTGACGAGCCCGAGGAGTGAGACGCGTGTTCGCGCCCGAATCGGGCTCGGTGCGGGCGCTGATGCGCGGGATGCGCGCCGGCGCGCTCGCCACCGAAGCGAGCGGGGGCAAGGGCGCAGGCTTTCCGTTCGCCTCGCTCGTCACGCTTGGCTGGGACATAGACGCGAGCCCGATCTTTCTCTTCTCCGATCTTGCCGACCACACCCGCAACATCCGCGCGAACCCGAGCGCGTCTTTGCTGGTGGCGGCGCAGACCGGCCTCAAGAACCCACAGACCGGCGCCCGCGTGAGCTTGATGGGGCGGGTAAAACCCACCCGCCTCGCGCGCCACGCGAGGCGTTTCCTCGCGCGCCATCCACAAGCGCGATCGTACGCGGGCTTCGCGGACTTCAACTTCTACCGCATGGCCGTGAGCCGC
>JASMAE010000421.1 GCA_030754475.1 Rhodospirillales bacterium | reverse complement strand
ATAGAGCGCCTCGCCCGTGCCGGTGCCCCAACCGACCAGCGTCACCGAATAGCTCGGCATCTGGAAATAGGGTTGGTTGTTGGGGCCGCCGCTGCGCTGCTTGGTAAAGAATATATTGCGCGGCATGGTCGAGACCGCCGTCTTGATGCCGACCCGCGTCCACATCTGGGCGACCGTCTCGGCGATCTTGGCGTCGTTGATGTAACGGTCATTGGGTCCGTGCAGCGTAATCTTGAAGCCGTCCGGGTAGCCCGCGGCGGCAAGCAGCTTCTTCGCTTCTTCCGGATCGTACGGATCGGGCTCGATGCCTTCGTGGTGGCCGAAGAACCCCTTGGGCACGACGTTGCCCGTCGGGATCGAGGCCCCGCCCATGACGCGGTCGCGAATCGCGTCGCGGTTGATGGCGACCGACATCGCCCGGCGCACCCGCCAATCCAGAAGCGGGTTCGGGAACATGGGCTTGTCGTCGTTGGTCATCACGTAAGGTTCGACGTCGCGGCGGTGCATGCGGAAGTAAATGACGCGATCCGACGAGCCTTCGGCGACCACGATCTTGCCTTCCTGTTTCAGCCGCGCTACGTCGGCGGTCGGAAGGTAGTCGACCACATCCACGTCGCCGGCGAGAACTGCCGCGAGCCGCGACGAGCCCTCGGTGATGGGCTTGAAGGTTATCTTGTCCCACTTCGGCGCCCAGGTTTTCGCGTCGCCCCAGTAGTTGGGGTTCTTCTCGATGATCGTGCGGTCGCCCGACTTGAACTCGACGAACTTGTACGGCCCGGTGCCGATCGCGGCCTTGCCGTTGTTGAAGTCAACCGACGGCTCGGCGCCTTTGGCCGCGTGCTCGGCCAGGATCGCGAACCCACCCATGTCGGGACGGAGCGTCGGATAGGGGCCGTCGGTCGTGACGTGGACCGTGTGGCTGTCGATCTTCTTGAACTGCTTGTTGCCGCGCCCGATCGCGTGGAACGGCGCCGACGGCGCGCCTGGAACTTTGTCGACCAGACGTTTGTAAGTGAAAATCACGTCGTCGGCGTCGAAGTCGGCGCCGTCGTGCCACTTGACGCCCTGACGGAGCTTCACTTCCCAGGTGTCGTCCGCGATGGGCTCGACCGAAACCGCGAGTTGCGGCACCGGCTGCGAGAATTCGTTCATGTGCACGAGCCGCTGGAAGTAGTGCTGCTCGACCTGTTTGTCACCGGAAAGCGAGTTCCAGTGCGGGTCGATCGACTGGGGCTCGGTGCGCACCCCCATGACGAGCTCGTCGGAAAGCGCGGCCGCGCTCCAGCCGAGTGCAAGAGCGCCAAGGGCAAAGGGAACAAGACGTTTCATGTCAAGGGACTCCCAGGGTTACGGTTGCGACACTGACAGTTGGTCGCCAACCTGTTTAAGCACCTTGTCGCCCACCATGCGTGGCGATGGCGGCGCCGTCCGATCGGAGCGCGCGCCCTCTTGCCGGTTGCGCCGCACGGCCGCGGCGATTCGATGCTTCTTTAGTAGCGGTGATTTAATCTTCTCGGCTTCGCGGCTGTCAAGGTTTTAAAATCTTCTCGGCTTCGCGGCTGTCAAGGTTTAAAACTGTAACAAGAGCCCGCGCCAAGGGCCTTAAAGCTCGTCCCTGGGGAGGACCGCCATAATGCGGATACCGCCGCCGGGCCGCCAGCCGTGGCGGCCGAACGCCACCGGGCTCAACCACGCGGTTGCGGCCGGCCACCAGCTCTCGGCCCAGGCCGGTCTGCAAATCCTCGAATCCGGCGGCAACGCCATCGACGCAGGCGTCGCGGCCTGTCTCGTGACCTGCGTCGTCGAAAGCCAGATGACCGGGATCGCGGGCATCGCACCGATGGTCTTTCGCATGGCCGAGACCGGCGAGACGCTGGCCTCAAGCGGCATCGGCTTCTGGCCGCAGGCCGCGTCGTGCGCCTATTTCCAGGAAAGGCACGGCGGGCGGATTCCCACCGGCTTCGAAGAAGCCATCGTCCCCGGCGCGCTGGGCTCGCTGGTCGCCGCGCTCGCGCGCTTCGGAACCATGTCGTTTGCCGAGGTGGCCCATTCGGCGGCGCGGTTCGCGCGCGACGGCTTTCCCATGTATGCGCTGATGGCGCGCCACATCGCCGAGCGCAAGGACATCTTGCACCCCTCGAGCGTCGCCGTCGCCATGCCGGGCGGCAAGCCGCCCGAAGCCGGCGACAGGTTCGTCCAGGCCGACTTGGGACGCACGTTCGACACCCTGATCGACGCGGAACGGGCCCAGGCCAAGGGCGGGCGCGAAGCCGGACTTAGGGGCGTGCGCGACGCCTTCTACGAGGGCGAACTGGCGGCCCAGGTGATCGCGTACCATCGGGAAAACGGCGGCCTGCTCACGGCCGAGGACATGGCGGCCTTCGAAGCCGACTTCAGCCCGGCGGCCGAGGTCACGTGGCGCGATGTCCGCGTCGCCACAGGATCCACCGCCGGGCTCCACACCCTCATGCTGTTCAACCTGTTGGACGGCGTCGAGATCGAAAAGCTGGGCCACAACACCGCCGCCTACATCCACACGCTGGCCGAAGCGGTCAAGATCGCCATGGCCGACCGCGAGGCCTATATCGGCGATCCCGCCTTCGTCGACGTGCCCGTCGAGGCGATTTTGGACAAGGCGTTCGCGGCCAAACGCCGCGCCCACATCGACGCCGCCAAGGCCTATCCGGGCTTTCCGCCGTCGGCAGCCGCGCTCGGCGAAGGGCCGCCCGTACCCCGCGATCCCACCCAGGCCGCGGTCACGCCCCATCGCGGCGGGGCGGGGAGCGCAGCCTCGCCGGCGCCCGGCGATCTCGCCACCTCGATCGTCTGCGTGATCGACTCGGCCGGCAACATCTTCACCGGCATGCCGAGCGGAAGCTTCCTCGACGCGCCGATGGTGCCTGGGACCGGCATCGCGGTCTCGGCATACGGCAAGCTCTCGAGCGCCAATCCGAACCACCCCAACTGCGTCGCGCCGGGCAAACGGCCGCGCTGCATCCTTCCGGCCATCGCGACCCGCGACGACGGCCTGGTCATGCCCTTCGGCTCGCCGGGTTCCGACGTGATCCCGCAGGCGACGCTGCAGGTCTTTCTCAACATTTTCGCCTTCGGCATGGACCCGCAATCCGCGGTCGAGGCACCCCGGTTCGCCTCGTACAGCTTCCCCCAACCGTTCGAGCCACACGAGATCTTGGACCGCGTCCTCAGGATCGAGGGAAGGCTCGGTGACGACGTCTGGCACGGGCTGAACGCGCTGGGCCACAAGACGGAGTGGTGGCCGAAGCGCGACTGGCTCGCGGCGTCGGTCTGCTGCATCCTCAAGGACCCGGACACCGGCTTCATGCACGCGGGCGCGGACCCGCGCCGCCAAGCTTGGGCGGTCGGGTTCTAGGCCCGGGCGAGAGCGAAGGGAAACCCGCACCATGACCGCGAGCGATTTCCGCGCCCATCGCCCGACCGTCACCGGCACCCGGCACATGGTGGCCGCCGGGCACTACCTCGCCGCCCACGTCGGGTTCCTGGTCCTCGAGGCCGGAGGCAACGCCATCGACGCGGGCGTCGCCACCGGCATCACCGAAGGCGTTGTCGAAAGCCACTTCCACGCGTTCTCCGGCGTCTCGCCGATTCTCGTCTATTGGGCCGAAGCGGGCGAAGTGGCGACCGTTGATGGCGTCGGGACCTGGCCCAAGGCGGCGTCGTGCCAATACTTCCACGACCGCTTCGAAGGCAGGATCCCGCAAGGCGTGCAGAGCGCCATCGTGCCCGCGCCGCCGGACGCCTGGATCACCGCGCTCAGGCGGTGGGGAACCATGTCGTTCGGCGAGTTGGCGGCGCGCGCCATCGCCTTCGCCCGCGACGGCTTCCCCATGTATCCCCATTTGGCGATGCTGATTGAAGACCGGATTGATCTGATCCGCGGGTGGCCGGGGAATTCCGCCGTCTTTCTACCGGGCGGGCGCGGGCCCGCCGTCGGTGAGCTGTTCCGCCAGCCGGCGCTCGCGGCGACGCTGCAGCACATGGCCGACGAGGAGAAGGCGGCCGCGGCCAAGGGCGGGCGTGACGCCGGCCTAAGAGCCGCGCGGGACGCCTTTTACAAGGGTGACATCGCCCACGCGTTTGCGGCCTACATGAAGGCGC
>JASMAE010000420.1 GCA_030754475.1 Rhodospirillales bacterium | reverse complement strand
CTCGGAGCGCCACGAGATCTATTGGGAGGAATCGGGGAACGCGGACGGCGCGCCGGTCGTGTTCCTGCACGGCGGGCCCGGGGCGGGCTCGACGCCCGCGCACCGCCGGTTCTTCGATCCCCGCCACTATCGCATCGTGTTGTTCGACCAGCGGGGTGCGGGCCGCTCGCGCCCCTTTGCCGAAACGGAAGAGAACACGACCCCCGACCTGGTCCGTGACATGGAGCGCCTGCGCGAAAGCTTGGGCGTCGAGCGCTGGGTCGTGTTCGGCGGCTCGTGGGGAGCGACGCTGGCCCTGGCCTACGGGGTCGCGCACCCCGAGCGCTGCGCCGGCTTCGTGCTTCGCGGCGTCTTCCTCGGGCGCCGGCGCGAGCTCGACTGGTTCATGCACGGCATCCGCACCGTCTTTCCCGAGGCCTGGCGCGCGTTCACCGACTTCATTCCCGAGGCCGAGCGGGGCGACGTCGCACAAGCGTACTGGCGCCGGCTCGCTGACGCGGACCCGGCCGTGCACCTGCCCGCGGCCCGGGCCTGGGCGACATACGAGAACGCGTGCTCGATGCTGGTGGCGAAGGGCGGCAGCGCCGCGACGGGGGTGGGCGCGGGCGCCGCGCCGCTCCGGCTCGCGCGCCTGGAATGCCACTACTTCCGGAACGCCATGTTCATGTCCGAGGGCTATCTTCTCGACAACTTGGATGCGGTCCGCCATCTCCCAGCGGTGATCGTCCAGGGCCGCTACGACATGATCTGTCCCATCGTCACCGCCGACGAGCTGGCCCGCGCCTGGCCCGGGGCCCGCTACGTGGTGGTCGCCGACGCCGGCCATTCGGCGATGGAGCCGGGCATTCGCGCGGCCCTGGTGGCGGCGACCGAATCCCTGAAGACGGCGGCGGCGCCGGTGCGCCCGTAACCTCTTGGACCGTCGCCGCGAGAGAGTTAGGATGCGGAGCCGAATTCGCGGCGCGGGAGGAAAAACGTGATCGCGCGACGTATACGCACGTTTGGATTCGCCGCCGCCGTCACTTGGGCCGGTGTGGCGGCGATGGTCGTGGGCGCGGGCGCGGCCCGGGCCGACGATCCCGACTTCCTCTCCTTCGGCGCCGGCTACTTCGATTGGAACCGCCAGAAGGCGCCGGCGGCCGAGTTCCGCCTCGAATACCGCTCGGACAAGAAGCTGTTGATCTTCAAGCCCTTGGGCGGGATCATGGGGACCTCGGACGGCGCCGTCTACGCCTTCGCCGGCATCGGCGTCGACGTGTTCCTCGGCCGCCGGATCGTGCTCACGCCGAGCTTCGCGCCCGGCTATTACGCGAAGGGAAGCGGCCTCGATCTTGGCCACGAGCTCGAGTTCCGCTCGCAGATCGAGTTCGCCTATCGCTTCGACGACCGCTCGCGCCTCGGCGTCGCGGTCTCGCACATGTCCAACGCTTCGATCGCCGATGAGAACCCGGGCACCGAATCGGCGATCCTCTACTATTCCATGCCCCTGAGCCGCATCTTCGGCGAGTAGAGGAGAGGGCGGGGACGCGCCCCCGAACCCCTTTCCTCAGAAGGACGGAAGACCCGTTGCCAAAGGCACCGGCCACGCCACGGCAAGACCCGAAGGCGTCGGCGCGGCGCGCGCTGCGGCCCCTGTGCTATAACTGCGGCTTGGGCTCAAGCGCCCGTAGCTCAGTCGGATAGAGCACCAGATTCCTAATCTGGGGGTCGCAGGTTCAAATCCTGCCGGGCGCGCCAATTATTTCAACTACTTAGTTGTTAAGCGTTGGCTCCTTAATTTCGCGTGGCAACCATATGGCAACCATACAGCGCCGTTTTGGGCCTCCCTGATGGGGTTTGGGTGCCAGCGACCCGAAGACGCGCACCAGCGGGCTTCTACGGGGCCTGTGGAGGCGTTCTAAGCGAGAAACAAGCAAGGTTCGCTGTCAGCACGAAAACCCTCGCGCGATCCCGTACCACAGAGGCAACTTGGGCCGTCCTGAAACCTCTGACGGCACTGGCCCAACCAGCGGGTCCCATTTGGTGCCAACCGAGGCGGGGCCACCGCAAAACGGGTCCCCTTGCGGTCGATCACGAAGGGGTCCCAACGTCCACTTCCTCTATCGGGGGAAAAGATAAAGGTAAGGTGCGAGATTTAGTTGAACCCGGATTTCCCAGATAGATCCCAATTTCGCTGACCTTTGACGCTGATTCGTATATAAGAATCAAAGTGTTGAGGAGATGTTGGGGGATCGGTAATGGCGTACCCGATGGGTGAA
>JASMAE010000419.1 GCA_030754475.1 Rhodospirillales bacterium | reverse complement strand
CCGCGCACGCGGGTGCGCCCGATAGAACGAACACCTTACGCGAACAAGATGCGCGATGATCAATATCCTTGAACCTGTGAAAGAGCCGATTCTCGGTGGTTCCGTGAAAACGCAAATTCTCGGCGCCCTGCTATGCGCCTTTGTCATCCTCGGCGCCGACGCGGCCGCACAGAGCGAACTCGGAATCGCCGCCGTCGTAAACGACGAGGTGATCTCTCTACGCGACCTGAACGGACGTCTCTCACTCGTCATCGCGACTTCGCGCCTCGAAGACCGGCCAGAGGTTCGAAGGCGTTTGGCGCCCGAGGTCCTCCGCAATCTCATCGACGAGCAGCTCAAGCAACAAGAGGCGAAACGTCTAGGTATCGGCGTAACGGAAACCGATATCGACGATGCGATTACACGGATCGAGGCGAACAACAACTTCGGCGACGGTGGCTTGAGGGCGTTTCTCGCCCGGCGCGAGATCGAAATGCCGGTCCTGTTGGGTCAAATCGAGGCCGAAATCGCGTGGGTGAAGCTGGTCAGCCGCAGAGGAAGCAATAAGATTTCGATGAGCGACGACGAGATCGACGAAACAATGGCCGAAATTGAGGCCAACAAGGGAACGCCCGAGTTCCTGGCCTCCGAGATCTTTCTTCGGATCGAAAGCCCCGATCAGGATCGGGACGTGCGCCTGCTCGCCGATCGTCTCATCCAACAGCTGGGTTCGGGCGCGAATTTCGACGCCTTGGCGCGGAATTTCTCGCACAGCGGAACCGCGGCGGTCGGAGGGGATCTCGGTTGGGTCCGGCGTGGCCAGATCGACGAGCAACTCTACGAAGTCCTTGCCAAGATGCAAAATGGGCAAATTTCGGCGCCGGTCCGTTCGCTTTCCGGATATCACCTGTTCCACTTGCGCGACCGCCGGGTACCCGGAGAGGCGGCGGAAGACGAAATTTTCGTGTCCTTGACCCAGCTTTTCGTCGAACTTTCCGTAAATCCGTCCCCGCCAGAAATCGAGACCCGGATGGCGTTTGCCAAAACGCTCGGCGAGACGGCTCGTAATTGCCAAGACATGGATGGCATCGCGGCCGATTTGAAGTCGCCCATATCCGGTCGTTTGGGACGCGTGAAACTGGCCAGTCTTCCCCCTGATCTGCGGGAAACGCTTCGGGTCCTGCCCGTGAACGAAGCGAGCGCGCCGAGACGCACCGATGAAGGGATCGTGATTCTCAT
>JASMAE010000418.1 GCA_030754475.1 Rhodospirillales bacterium | reverse complement strand
ATCCTGACCGATCTGCAACGCCTCGACTACCAGATCGGAGCCGACAAGCTGACGCTGGTTCCGGAAGGCGGTCTCGCGCCGGACCCCCAGGTGGAAACGTTTCGCAAGGCGTTGCTGCGCATCAAGGCGCGCCAGAACCTGTATTCGGAAGCGGTCGAAACAGTGAAGTTTGTGGGCGAACGGCTGTTCCGCACGCAAATCCGATTCCCGGCGAACGTCCCCATCGGCTCGTACGCCGTCCACGTCTTCCTGGTCGACAACGGCACCGTCACCAAGGCCCAGACGACGGTGCTCGAGGTCCGCAAGGTGGGGTTCGAGGCCCGCGTCTACGATTTCGCGCACCGCTACTCGGCCATCTACGGTCTTCTTGCCATCGTTCTCGCGGTGGTGGCAGGATGGCTCGGCAGCGTATTTTTCCGGAGGGCGTGAGCGAGAATGGCCGAGGATCCGAATCATCCCCCCGTCGAAGGCGTGCGCCTCTCAGGTGCGGCGTGCGGCACGAAAGACGGCGCGCGTCACTCTTTTCTTTGCGTCGTCGACGAGAGCGAGGAGCTGAGCCAGGCGGTCCGTTTCGCCTGCCGGCGGGCGCAGGGCTCGGGTGGGCGGGTTGCGCTTCTCTACGTCGTCGAGCCGGCGGATTTCGAGCACTGGGCGGCGGTCGGCGAATTGATGAGCGAAGAGCGCCGCGCCGAGGCCGAACAAAGGATGCACGCCGTCGCCGCCGAGGTGCAGGCGCAGACCGACGAGATGCCGGCGCTCTACATCCGCGAAGGCAAGATCACCGAGGAGCTGATCAACCTCATCGACGAAGAAACCCAGGTCTCGTCGCTGGTCCTCGGCGCCGCGACCGGAACCGAAGGCCCCGGCCCCCTCGTCTCGCAGCTCATCGGCAAGATGACGGGCAGGGTCCGGGTTCCGATCACCATCGTGCCGGGCTCGCTCACAGACGAGCAAATCGACGCCATCACCTGAGCGCCGCACGGTCGTCGTCTCTAGAGCGTGATCCACGCACGTGGAATCGCTCCGGCCCGCGCTCCCACCCGGCCCCGCCCACGGAATGGTACCCGTATAGGGATGGCCGGGCGGCGGCGCGGGCTGGCGCCGACTAAACGGATGATGCGCTACGGATGACGCGCGTGAGTGGGGGTATCGGCCCCCTGCCCTGCGCCTTACGCTCCGGCCGCCCGCAAGCCTTCGATGTTGGCGCGATAGTCGCCTCCGTCGAAGACCGCGCTTCCGGCGACCAGGACGCTCGCGCCGGCCGCCACCACTTGGGGTGCCGTGGTTCGATTGATGCCGCCGTCGACTTCGAGCTCGATCGCGCGGTCGCCGATCATCTCGCTCAAGTTTCGGATCTTCTGGACTTGCGAGGCGATGAACGCCTGGCCTCCAAATCCGGGGTTCACGGTCATCACCAGGACAAGATCGACCGCATCCAGCACGGACGCGATCGCCGATTCCGGGGTCCCCGGGTTCAACGAGACGCCGGCCTTCCGGCCCAAGGATCGGATCAGCCGGAGGCTGCGGTCGAGGTGAGGGCCGGCCTCGACATGAACGGTGATGATGTCGGCACCGGCGTCCGCGAATTGCGGGATCAGCGGATCGGCGGGCGCGATCATCAGGTGCACGTCCAATGGCTTCGCGGTATGGCCGCGAATGGCGCGGACGATCTCGGGCCCGAAGGTGAGGTTGGGCACGAAATGCCCGTCCATGACGTCGACGTGGACATAATCGCAGCCGGCCGCGTCGATGGCGCGGACTTCGTCGCCCAGCCGCGCGAAGTCGGCCGCCAGGATCGAGGGCGCGATCTTGACGTCGGCGCTCAACGCCCGGCCCCGACGGCCCAATGTGCGGGGCCCTTCAGGCGGCCTCGCCGGAATAAGTGCCGAGCGCGGCGGCGCTGTTGAGAAGCGCGCGGCGTTGGAGCGAGTGTTGCGCCGCGTCCCTATTCCCGGCCTCGCCCCGCCAGCCCTTCAAGGCGCCGTCCTGGAGCGCGCGCCCGTACGAGAAGCTGAGCTTCCAAGGATTGGGGCCGTGGTTCGCGTTCATGGCGTTCAGGTGCGCGGTCGCCTCGACCTCGCTCTGGCCACCGGACAGGAACACGATGCCCGGCATCGCCGCCGGCACCGTGCGCCGGAGGCACCGGACCGTGCGCTCGGTGACCTCGTCGACGGCGGCGCGGCTTGCCGCCTCGGTACCCGAGATCACCATGTTCGGCTTCAACAACATGCCCTCGAGCACGACTTGCTGGCGGTGGAGCTCATCGAAAACCGCGTTCAGCGTGTTCTCGGTCACCCGGTCGCAGCGGTCGATATCATGGCCGCCATCCATCAGCACCTCGGGCTCGACGATGGGAACCAGCCCCCCTTCCTGGCACAGACGCGCGTAGCGCGCGAGCGCGTGCGCGTTGACGTGAATGCAATACGCGCTGGGGATGTGGCGTCCGATGGTGATGACGGCCCGCCACTTGGCGAAAGTGGCGCCCAGCGAGACGTATTCGGCGACGCGGTCCGCGAGCCCGTCGAGCCCCTCGGTCACGGTCTCGCCGTCGGCTCCGGCGAGGGGCTTGGCACCCGTGTCCACCTTGATCCCGGGGTGGATGTTCTGGTCCTTGAGAACCTTGCAGAGCGGCCGGCCGTCGGCGGCCGATTGGCGGATGGTCTCGTCGTAGAGGATGGCGCCCGAGATATAGTTTCCAAGCTCGGCGGTGGTGAACAGCAGCTCGCGGTAATTGCGCCGGTTCTCCTCGGTCGATTCCACCCCGATCGTCTTGAACCGCCGGGTGATGGTTCCGGTGCTCTCGTCCGCGGCGAGGATGCCGCGCCCGTCGGCGACCAGGGACTGGGCGACGGATGCGAGTTGCGCTTCGTTCATAGGTAGTGCTCCTTCGATCCTCGGTCGGCTCGCGCGGGGATCCCGCAGTGGGATCATGTCACATCGGGAACGGCTAACATATGCGGCATCGGGCACATCCGTCCAAATTCCGCGCGTTTTCCGCTCATAACACCAGCAACCGCACGGCTCCGCAATTCGATTTTAACGGCCGACGGGTGGGCCAACCGAAACGGTGCGCCCGGCAAGCCGCGCGGGTCTCGCCGCCCGCGCGCCCCCCCTAAAGCAGCGCCTTGGCGGCTGCGGCGGCTGCCTCGGCCGTGATACCGAAGTGCGCGTAGAGGTCCGCGCCCGGCGCCGATGCCCCGAATCCGGGCATGCCGACGAAGACGCCGCCATCGCCCAAATACCGCTCCCAGCCGAACGAGACTGCGGCCTCGACGGCGACGCGCGCACACCCCGGTCCGAGAACGCTCGCGCGGTAGGCGGGATCTTGGGCGTCGAACAGCTCCCAGCACGGAATCGAGACGACGGCGGCGCGGATGCCTTCCTTGGCCAGGATCTCGCGCGCGGCCAAGGCCACCGAGACCTCGGTTCCGGTGGCGAGCAGGCTGACATCGCGCGCCCCCCCCTCGGCCTCGGCGAGCACGTAGCCGCCGTGCGCGCACAGGTTCTCGCGCGCGTCTGCGCGCACCACCGGTACCGCCTGGCGGCTGAGCACCATCGCCGACGGCCCGTCCATATTGGCGAGCGCAAGCGCCCAGCATTCGGCGGTCTCGATCGCGTCGGCCGGGCGAAAGAGGGTGAGGTTGGGGATGACGCGGAGCGAGGCCAGCGTCTCGACCGGCTGGTGGGTCGGGCCGTCCTCGCCGAGCCCGATCGAATCGTGGGTCAGTACGTAGACCACGCGCAAGCCCATCAAGGCTGCGAGCCGGATCGCGGGCCGCATGTAGTCGGCGAACACGAGGAAAGTGCCGCCATAGGGAATCAGGCCCTTGTGGAGCGCCATGCCGCTCATGGCTGCGGCCATGGCGTGCTCGCGCACCCCGTAATAGACATAGCGCCCGGAGAAGTCGCCGGCCTCGACCGGCGTGGTCGCCGCGACTCGGGTGTTATTGGAACCGGTCAAGTCGGCGGAGCCACCGACCAACTCGGGGATCTCGGCCGCCAGCACCTCGAGCGCGGCGCCCGAGCTCTGGCGCGTCGCCCACTTGGGTCGATCCGCGGCCATGTGCTCGATGTGAGCGGTGAACGCCCGGTCCCAGCCCTCGGGCAATGCACCCGCCTGGCCGCGAACGAAGGCGTCTCTCGCGCCCGGCTCGGCGTCGGCTAAGCGCTTCTCCCAAGCCTCGCGGGCGTCTGCGCCATGGGCGCCGACGGCGCGCCAGGCGGCGAGCACGCCCGCGGGAACCTCGAAGGGCGGATGGGGCCACGCAAGCGCCTCGCGCGCGGCCGCAATTTCGTCCGCGCCCAAGGGCGCGCCGTGGGCGGCCGCGGTTCCGGCCTTGGTCGGCGCCCCCAAGCCGATGACGGTGCGGCACGCGATCAGCGAGGGCCGCCCGGGTGTTGCGCGCGCGGCTTCGATGGCGGTGCCAACGGCGTCCGGATCGTGGCCATCGACGGCCCAGGTGTCCCAGCCGCTGGCGGCAAAGCGCCGGCGCTGATCGTCGGAGACGGCGAGCGAGGTCGGCCCGTCGATGCTGACCTGATTGTCGTCGAAAAGCACGATCAATTTGCCGAGCCCAAGGTGACCCGCGAGCGAGATCGCCTCGTGGCTGATGCCCTCCATCAGGCAACCGTCGCCGGCGAGGACGTACGTGAAATGGTCGACCACGGCGTCGCCGAACCGCGCGTTCAACGCCCGCTCGGCGATTGCCATGCCGACGGCGTTGGCGAGCCCTTGGCCAAGGGGCCCGGTGGTGGTCTCGACCCCGGCGGCGTGGCCGTACTCGGGGTGGCCCGCCGTCTTCGAGCCGAACTGGCGAAAGCGCTTGATCTCGGCCAGCGTCGTGTCTTCGTAGCCGGTAAGAAAGAGGAGCGCGTAAAGCAGCATCGAGCCGTGCCCGGCCGAAAGCACAAATCGGTCGCGGTCGGCCCAATCGGGCGCGCCCGCGTCGAACTTCAGGAAGCGCGCAAACAAGACGGTGGCCACGTCCGCCATACCCATGGGCATTCCCGGGTGG
>JASMAE010000417.1 GCA_030754475.1 Rhodospirillales bacterium | reverse complement strand
TTCAGCGCCGCGTCGCGGTCGAGCACGTTGACCATCTCGAGTTCGTGCCGGCGGCCGACCTCGAAGTCGTTGAAATCGTGCGCTGGCGTGATCTTTACCGCGCCGCTGCCCTTGTCGGGATCGGCGTGTTCATCGAAGACCACCGGCAGCCTGCGGCCGACGATGGGAAGCAGGCAGCTGCGGCCCTTGAGGTGCGCGTAACGTGCGTTCTCGGGGTGAACCGCGACGGCGGTATCGCCCAGCATCGTCTCGGGCCGGGTCGTGGCGACGGTAACGAACTCGGCCTCCGCGCCCTCCACCGGATATTTAAAATACCACAGCTTGCCCGTGGTCTCGCGCTGCTCGACCTCGAGATCCGAGATGGCTGTGTGCAGTTTCGGGTCCCAGTTGACCAGCCGCTTGTCCTTGTAGATCAGGCCTTGGCGGTGAAGATCGACGAAAACCTTGGTCACGGCCCGCGACAGGCCCTCGTCCATGGTAAAGCGCTCGCGCGACCAGTCGCACGACGCCCCCAACCGCCGCAGCTGGTTCAGGATCAGGCCGCCCGAATGTTCCTTCCAATTCCAGACGCGCTCGACGAATGCGTCGCGCCCCAAGTCGTTGCGGCTCAAATCTTCCGCTTCCAACTGCCGCTCCACCACCATCTGCGTGGCGATGCCTGCGTGATCCATTCCCGGCTGCCAGAGCACGTCGCGCCCGCGCATGCGCTCGAAACGGATCAGGATGTCTTGAAGAGTGTTGTTGAGGGCGTGCCCGATGTGCAGGCTGCCGGTGACGTTCGGCGGCGGGATGACGATCGTATAGGCGCGCGCGCCCGGCCGGCGCCCGCGCTGGAACGCGCCCGATTCCTCCCACCGGCGATAAATCCCGCTTTCGACCGCGTCGGGTCGATATGTCTTGTCCAACATGCGTGAATCCGATTTGGACCGGTTACGTGGCAGGCGCCGGATTCCGCCGAGAACCCGCGCCCGACGGCGGCGGATTCTGTGTACCGCCCGTGGTTCGGGTGGTCAATCCTCGAGCCGTTCCGCCCGGTTGATCATGAGATCGATCTCTTTCTTGACCAGCCGCTCGATCAGGTAGGGAAGGTTTCGGTCGAGCCATTCGCGAAGCAACGGACGAAGCATCTCGCGAATCATCGACTCCAGCGTCAGATCACGCGAGCCGACTGCCATGTCGCGGCGGTCGAGGATGGCACGCGCGAGTTCCGAGAGAACGTCCGTCGAGGTCCGCGAGGTCTCGCCCGAGACGACATTGCGGCCGGCCTCGGCCGGAGCAACCATGGTCGGAGTCAGATCGAACACGTCCTCGCGCGGAGGGGACACCGGCTCGGATTCGAACGCTGCCATCGGTTCCGGTTCAAAGGCGGGCTCCGGCTCCGGCTCCGGCTCCGGCTCCGGCTCGGGTTCCGGATCGGGTTCGAACACGGGTTCGATCAAGTCGATGATCGGCTCGGGCTCGACCAGATCGATAACCGGCTCGGGCTCAGCTTCGGGTTCAGGTTCGGGCGCGGCGGCCTCGGGTTCCTCTTCGCCGTCGCTCTCGTCTTCCTCGGAAAGGATTCGACGGATGGAGGACAAGATGTCCTCCATGGAGGGTTCCTTCTGATCGTCGCCTTCCTGACCCTCAGTCTGCTCAAGATCTTGCTCGCTCATAAAGTGCCCTTAAGAATCCAAATCGTTCGGGCGCCGCAACCCGCCGCATCAAAAACATAAACTAGATCAAGCGCCCGCGGAAAGCCAAACCCTATCTCCAACGCTGCCGAACGATCGTCCGACGCGGTCATTCGTGGCGCGGTGCCCCGGGTTTCACTCGTCCCGTCCGGGCGAACCGGAGCTTTCCCCACCGAACCACATAGGCCGCACTTCCCGATAGTGCCGATCCGGGTCGTACGGCGCGACGTTAAGCGCGAGTCGCGCCGCGCTCATATGTCCGAGCGCAACCTTGAGATCGAAGATGGCGGCCATCTCGTCGCGCTCGGCGCTAACGAAACTGACGCTGGCGTCGAGCAATTCCTGCTCGGCGTCGAGAACGTCGAGCACCGTGCGCGAGCCAACCGAAGCTTCGCGTTCGACGCCTTCGAGGGCGATTTCGGCCGCCTCGATCGCGGCCTTGAACGCCTCGATCTGCGCCCGCGAGGTTTGCAACGACTCCCACGCGCGCGTCGCCGATTCTGCGGCCGCCCGACGCGCTTCGTCGATCAGAAGGCGCCGCCGGCCCAAAGTCTGCCTCGCCTCGCGCAGCCGCGAATAGACGGCGCCCGACTGATACAGCGGCACCGTCAAAGTCACCGTAGCCGCCAGGGTGTCTACCCGGCTCTCTTCGCCTGCCGTGTCGAATGCGCGCTTGGCGCTGCCTTCGAGGCTGACGGTCGGCAGCAACTCTCCGCGCACTTCGTCGGCGTCATCGGCGGACGCCCGCGCGTCGAAATCGGCCGCGATCACGTTCGGGGCCTCGGCGACGGAGATCGCGACCGCCTCCTCCCAGCTCGACGGTAGCGCGCCGAGCGGAGTGGGTGCGCTCAGTCGGCCCGGAGCCTCGCCCACCAGGGTGCGATAGACGGCCCGCGAGATCTCGAGATCGCCCTGGGCCTGCAAGCGGTCAGCGCGGGAGCTGGAAAGTCGCGATTCCGCTTGGCTCACGTCCGTTCGCGTATCGTCGCCGACGCGGAAGCGGTCGCGCGTGGCCTCGAGCTGGCGCGCCAGACGTTGCTCGTTCTTTATGTTGAGCTCGAGCACCGCCTGGTTGCGAACCACGTCCACGAACGCGGTCGCCGCGTCGCGAAGCACCGATTGTTCGACCACGAGCAGGCGCGCGCGCTCGGCCTTCACCGTGTTCTCTGCTTCGCGGGTCGCGGCCATCGTCCGGCCGCCGCGGTAGAGGTCCTGATCCAAGGTAAAGCTCAGCGATCGCGGATCGCGGAACTGACGCTGGTTGGTCGCGACGTTGCTCTCGATCTGGGAGGTGCCAGCGTCGCCCACCATCTCGACCGTCGGCCGCCATTTCGATAGCGCCTGCACCACCTTTTCGTCGGTGGCGCGCAGCTTCGCCCTTTGCGCGAGCAGTGTCGGGTTGTTGGCGTAGGCCGCGGCAAGCGCCTCTTCCAGGGTCTGCGCGTGAACGAGACCGTACAGGCCACCGAGTCCGGCGAGCAGAACCGGGATCGCAGTCATCCATCGTTTCATGGATCGGTTTCCCGATGCGTGCAAATCCGCGCGCAGTCTAAAGGCGCATCTTCGTGAAGGCAATGGAATCAAGGGTTTGGTTCAACTCGACCACGACGAGGCGCGCCGAAGGCGCGAACACGCACCTAAAAGACGAATGCCGGTGGCGCCGCGAAGCCCTCGAGCGCCGGCGTCGCGGCGTCGAACAGCTCGACGCGTGCGAAGTGGTCCCCGTGGCGCAGGACCCGTACGCCACGCCCCACACCGCCATTCGCAACCACGGCCACGAGGCGGCCACCATCGCTCAGTTGTCCCCGGATCGCGTCCGGGACGTCCGGGATCGCGCCGTTCAACAAGATGGCGTCGTAAGGACCCTGTTCGGGGTATCCCCTTTCGAGCCGTCCCTCGACCACCGCCACCGTGTCGATCCCCAGCTCGCCGAGCGTCCGGGTAGCCGCGGCGGCGAGCTCGGTGTCCGATTCGAGGGCGACCACCGTGTTGGCGAGCCGTGCCAAAACCGCCGACGAGTATCCCGTGGCGCAACCGATGTCCAAGACCAGATCGCCGGGCCCGATGTCGGCGGCCTGTACGAGGCGCGCGAGGACCATCGGC
>JASMAE010000416.1 GCA_030754475.1 Rhodospirillales bacterium | reverse complement strand
CTTCTACCAGCTCATCCACCAGGGGACCAAGCTGGTGCCCGCCGACTTCATCGCCGCCGCCGAGAGCCACAACCCGCTCGATTCCCACCACCGCATCCTGCTCGCCAACTTCTTCGCCCAAGGGGAAGCCCTGATGCGGGGCAAGACCGAATCGGAAGCCCGGGCCGAGCTCGCGGCCGCCGGCATCAAAGGCGACGCGCTCGCCGCGCTGCTGCCCCACAAGCTGTTCGCCGGCAACCGGCCGACCCACGCGATCCTGGTGCGCCGCATCGATCCCTTCACGCTCGGAAGGCTGATCGCCCTTTACGAGCCCAAGGTGTTCGTGCAAGGCATGATCTGGCAAATCAACTCGTTCGATCAGTGGGGGGTTGAGCTCGGCAAGGAACTCGCGCACGCGATTCTGCCCGAGCTCGAGGGGTCTGATCCGGTCCGGGGCCACGACGCCTCGACCAACGGCCTCGTCAACCACTACAAGGAATTGGTGGGCCGACGCCCATGACCATCCGCGTGCTGTCCGAGACCGTCGTCAACCGCATCGCCGCCGGCGAGGTGGTCGAGCGGCCCGCGTCCACCGTCAAGGAACTGGTCGAGAACAGCGTCGATGCGGGCGCCAGGCGGATCGAGATCACGATGCGCGACGGCGGGCGCAGCTTCATCTCGGTCGCCGACGACGGCGCCGGCATCGCCGGCGACGAGCTGGCGCTGGCGGTCCGGCGCCACGCCACCTCGAAGCTCGCGGGCGACGATTTGGACGCGATCGCGACCCTTGGGTTCCGGGGCGAGGCGCTGCCATCGATCTGCGCCGTCAGCCGCCTCGACATCGTCAGCCGCGCCGCCGGCGCCGACGGGGCTTGGCGCATCCACGTGGAAGGCGGCCGCGCGTCAACCCCGCGCCCGGCCGCGCACGCGGGCGGCACCCGCGTCGAGGTGCGCGACCTCTTCTTCGCGACCCCGGCCCGGCTCAAGTTCTTGAAAAGCGCGCGGACCGAGCTCAGCCACGCGGTCGACGCCGTCAACCGACTCGCCATGGTCCACCCGGAGATCGGCTTTTCCTTGAGCGACGGAACCCGTACCGTGGTGCGGCTGGCCGCCACTCAAGGCGAGCTGTTCGCCTCGCGGCTCGAGCGCCTGGGCGCGATCATGGGACGCGAGTTCGCCGACAACGCGGTTGCCGTCGAGGCGGAACGCGAGGGGTTCCGGCTCACCGGTCACGCCGGCTTGCCGACGCTGAATCGGGCGAACGCGAGCGCCCAGTACTTGTTCGTGAACGGCCGGCCGGTGCGCGACAAACTGCTCTTCGGCGCGGTCCGCGGCGCCTATCGCGACTTCCTCGCCTCCAACCGCAATCCCATGCTGGCGCTCTTTCTGGACGTGCCGTCGTCGGCCGTCGACGTCAACGTGCACCCCGCCAAGACCGAGGTCCGGTTCCGCGACGCGGGTCTCGTGCGCGCACTCATCGTGGGCGCGTTGCGCCACGCGCTCGCCGTGGCCGGCCACCGGGCGTCGACCACGGTCGCGGACGCAGCCTTGGGCGCTTTTCGACCCGAAGGCACGGGTGTGGTGCAGGCGTCTGGGGCGGGCGGACCCGCATACGCCGGCGGTCGCGGTCGCGGTCGCGTTCCGGCGGGCTTTGCCGAGCGCGCGGAAGCCTTCCACGCGCCCCTTCCCGGGCTTCAGGCCCCGCCCGCCGGCGCCGACGCGGATTCCGGCGACACGCCCGACGCCGCCGACGGCGACGGTGCGGACTATCCCCTCGGCCTCGCGCGCGCCCAGGTGCACGGCACATACGTCCTCGCCCAGACCGGCGACGGTCTCGTCATCGTCGATCAGCACGCGGCCCACGAGCGTCTGGTCTATGAGCGGATGAAGCGGGCGATGGAAGCGGACGGGGTCGCGCGCCAGGGCCTCCTGATCCCCGCGGTCATCGAGCTCGAGGAAGACGCCTGCGCCAGGCTCGGCGCGCGGGCCGCCGAGCTCGCCGAGCTTGGCCTCGTGCTCGAGCCCTTCGGCCCCGGCGCCGTCGTGGTACGCGAGGTGCCCGCGCTGCTGGGCGAAACCGACGCGGCGGGCCTGGTCCGCGACCTCGCCGACGAACTGGCGGAGTTCGACGAGGCGCTGTCGCTCAAGGAGCGGCTCGCCGACGTCTGTGGGACCATGGCGTGCCACGGCAGCGTCCGCGCCGGGCGGCGGCTGAATGCGCGCGAGATGAACGCGCTGCTTCGCGAGATGGAGGTGACGCCCCATTCCGGCCAGTGCAACCACGGCCGGCCCACCTACGTCGAGCTAAAGCTCGCCGACATCGAGAAGCTGTTCGGCCGGCGTTGAGCGTTATCCACGCACGTCGAATCGCACCGGCCAACGGATCCAAACGGATAATGCCATAAGCGGCGCTCGCGCCTAAGGCGCGGCCAGGAACAGCACCCGGGCGGCGCCGTAGGCGCGCTCATCCACGAGGCGAAATCCGGGCGGGGCTGCGAAGGCCTCCTCGGCTCCCATTTCGACCACGCAACAGGTCCCCGATGCGATCCAGCCGTGCCCGCGAAGGGCCGTGAGCGCAGGCGCGGTCAACCCTGATGCGTAAGGCGCGTCGAAAAAGGCCAGCGTCGCCGGGGCCGCGTTCGCCGTAGGCTGCGGCGGGTGCTGCGCGTCGCACACCAGCACCACGACCTTGTCGGCTTCGTCCAGCGCGTGGGCCGTCTCGCGTAGCCGCCGGGCGCAGGCCCGATCGTGCTCGATGAAGGTGAGGTGCTGAGCACCTCGCGACAGCGCCTCGAAGCCGAGCGCGCCGGTGCCTGCGAAGACGTCGAGGACCTGGGCGTCCGAGGGCGCGGTGACGTCCGCAGCGTGCTCGAGGATGTCGAAGACGGCTTCGCGCGTCCGCTCGGCGGTCGGGCGCAACGCGGGCGCGCGCGGCACCGCAAGCCGGCGGCCGCGGTGGATGCCGCCGACGATCCTCAATCTCCGCCTCCGCTCACCGGGGATGATCCTTGCCGAGCTGCTCGCGCAATATCCGGGGCGCCACCTCGGCCACCGCGCCGCGGGCGAGCCCGCCGAGCTGGAAGGGTCCGTAGGCGATCCGGATCAGCCGGTTCACCGCGAGCCCAAGATGGGCGAGCACTTTGCGGATCTCGCGGTTGCGCCCTTCGGTGAGCGACATCACCAGCCACGCGTTGCGCCCCGTCCGGCGCTCGAGCGAACACCGAATCGGCCCGTAGGCGACGCCGTCCACCGTGACCCCGCGTTCGAGCGCGGCGAGGGCCTTCTCGTCAACCGCGCCGAACACCCGTGCGCGGTAGCGGCGCACCCAGCCCCGCGCCGGTAATTCCAGCAAGCGCGCGAGCGCGCCGTCGTTGGTGAGCAGCAAAAGGCCCTCGGAAGTCAAGTCGAGGCGGCCGACCGAGACGACGCGCGGAAGCTCCGTTGGCAGGCTCTGAAAGACCGTGGGGCGCCCCTGGGGGTCGCGGTGGCTGGTGATCAGGCCGACCGGTTTGTGGTAACGCCACAACCGCGTCGCCTTCATCGGGGCCAGCGCGCTCCCGTCGACGGCGATCCGCGATGCCTCGCTTACGCGGAGCGCGGGCGTGGCGACCGGGGCGCCATCCACCGAGACGCGCCCTTCGGCGATCCAGCGCTCCGCCTCGCGCCTCGAACACAGGCCCGCGCGGGCGATCACCTTGGCGATCCTAATGCCGTCGGGCGCGTCCGCGTCCGTTTCCATCAGTCGTGCCGGCAGGTGTCGACGAAGGCGGAGAAAAGGCGCTCGTCCGCCTCGTTGATCATGTACTCGGGATGCCACTGCACGCCGATGCAAAAGCGCCGGTCCGGCGCCTCGATCCCCTCGATTACGCCGTCGGGGCTGCGGGCATTGACCACGACTCCCGCCGGCACGTCCTTCGCGGCCTGGTGGTGGGCGCTGTTGACGGCGAGTGTGTTCGTGCCCGTGATCGCGTGCAAAAGCGTCCCTTCCACCACGTGGACCTCGTGGCCCGGCTCGTTGCGCGGGTTCGGCTGCTCGTGGGCGAGCGCGCCTTCCACCTCGTCGGCGATGTGCTGGATGAGGGTCCCGCCGAGCGCCACGTGAAGAAGCTGCTGGCCGCCGCAGATGCCGAGGACGGGCTTATCGGCGGCGAGCGCCGCGCGGCCCGCGGCGAGTTCGAAGTCGGTGCGTGCTTTCTTGAGCCGCACGGTGGCGTGGCGCTCGGACGCGCCGAACAGGGCCGGGTCCACGTCGAAGTCTCCGCCCGCGATCACCAGGCCGCCGATGGCGGCTACCGTGACCTCGACCAGGTCCATGCGGTGGGGAAGAAGGAACGGCAGGCCCCCGGCCTCGGCCACCGCATCGGCGTAGTTCTCGCGAAGCGCGTACCACGGAAGGTTCGAATAGCCCCCCGGCGGTTCGGTATCGAGGGTGATGCCGATCACGGGCGTCTTCATGGCCCTAGTCTATCAGCGGAGGTGGCGCCTAAGCCAGGGTCCGCGGGCCACGCGCCTTGACCGCGCCGGCGGCGGGCGGCAGGCTCGGCGTGTGCCAAGCGAATCCCCCATGGAGCGTGCGCTCGCGGAAGCCCGCCGGGCGGGTGAGCGGGACGAGGTTCCGGTCGGCGCGGCGCTCGTCGACGGTGCGACGGGCGCGGTGCTGGCGGCTTCCGGCAACCGTACCCGCGAGCTGAACGACCCGACCGCGCACGCCGAGATGCTGGTCATCCGCGAGGCGGCTTCCCGCCTGGGTGAGCAACGCCTCGTGGGCTGCGATCTCTACGTGACGCTGGAGCCCTGCCCCATGTGCGCCACCGCGATCTCGTTCGCCCGCGTCCGCAGGCTCTATTTCGGCGCCTTCGATCCCAAGGGCGGCGGCGTCGACCACGGGCCCAGGATCTTCGACCAGGCGAGCTGCACCCATCGGCCCGAGGTCTACGGCGGCATCGCCGAAAGCGCGGCCGCGGAGTTGATGCGCGCCTTCTTCCGCGCGCGCCGGCCCGGCTAACGCTCTCTCCGTTGAGCGGGACTAACCACACGCCGGCCCGGCCACCCACGGCTTTGCAAGACTGGGGCGGTCGGAAGGCGGTGTGGGCCGGTGCGATTCCACGGAAGTGGACGACGCGCTTGAGGCCGGGGCCTTGACGCAGGTGTCGCGCGCGCCACACTGGCGCCCGGCGCGAATGCGCTAGACCGGATCGTGGTCGGTCGGAATCGCCTAGCCGCGAATCGCCGAGTTCGTGAATCTGGTCTATCTGATTTAACGCAAGGACGAGCGAGGTGACGATGGCCGTTCCCGGAATGGACATGCTGAAGGGCGCCGTCGATTCCCACGTGCACTGCTGCCCGCACATCAACGCGCGCACCGCGACCGTGTTCGACGCCGTCCGCGCGGCCGCCGCGGCCGGAATGCGCGGGCTTGGCCTGATGGACGTGTTCGCGAACAGCGCTGGCCTCGCGGCGCTGGCCATGCGCGAGCTCGGCCATTTGGGCGTGGACGTGTTCGGCGGTATCATCCTCGAGCCCTATGTGGGCGGCGTCTCGCCCCGCGTCGTCGAGACCGCGCTCGAAATGGGTTACGGCCCCGGGGCCGGGGCGCGCTACGTCTCGCTTCCGTGCCACCACACGCGCGCGATCGCCGAGGCCGAGGGCCGGAGCCGGGCTTACGTCGAATCCTGCCTCGCGATCCCGCTCACCGGGCCCCTGCCAGATCCGTTGCCGGAGATACTCGATTTGATCGCGGCGGCGGACGTGGTCTTCAACACCGGCCACGTGAGTGGCCCCGAAGCGCTCCGCGTCATCGACGAGGCCAAAATGCGGGGCTGCGAGCGGATACTGAGCCCGGCCGCGTACTTCACCGCCGACGAAACGCGCGAGGCTGTGAGGCTCGGCGCCTTCGTCGAGTTCGCCTTCTTCGTGGTCAGCCACGCGACCCAGGTCGGCCAGACCATGATCGACGCCGAGAAACACCGCTTTCAGGCCGTCACACTGGAAGCGGTCACAGACAACATCCGCGCCGCCGGATGCGAGCAGACAGTGCTTTCGTCAGACAGCGGCTCGTACGTGCTGGCGCCGCCGACCGAAGCGCTCCGCGAATGGCTGATCATGATCGAAAGCGCCGGTTTCGGGCGCGCAGACATCGCCACGATGGTGGATCGCAATCCGGGAACGCTGTTCAAGGTGGCCGCGCGCGCGGACGCCGGCGACGCGGCGGGCGAGATTGCGCGCGAGGCGGGTTAGGGCCGTCCGCGGCGGGCGCCGATCAGGCGCGCGTGCTGATTTCGGAATGGAGCGGCTTGGTCTCTTCGAAGCGGCGCTTCTGGTCTTCCGTTGCCGCGGTCTGGTGGGCGTCTTTCCAGTCTGCGTAGGGCATGCCGTAGACGGCTTCGCGCGCCGCCGCGTAGTCCACATCGACGCCGCGCTCGCGGGCCGCGGCCAGCACCCATTTGGCGAGACAGTTTCGGCAAAAGCCGGCCAGATTCATCAGATCGATGTTTTGGACGTCGGCGCGCCTTTGCAAATGCTCCACCAAGCCGCGGAACGCGGCCGCCTCGATTTCGGTCCGGGTGCTTTCGTCCCGGTTGCTTCCGTCCATCTCCGATCCTTTCCCCGAATCCGGCCGCCGCTTTAGCGCGCGACGATCCGCCCGCCGATGTCGCGGCGGCAGAATCCCTCGGGCCAGTCCACCATGTCGACCGCGCGGTAGGCGCGCTCGCGGGCCTCCGCCACGTCCCGGCCGCGCGCGGTGATGCCAAGCACGCGCCCGCCGTCGGCGACCAAGTTCCCGTTCGCGAACTTGGTTCCGGCGTGGAACACGGTCACCCCCTCGGCCGCCCCGGCCCGTTCGACGTTGCGGATCACCGAGCCATTCTCATACCAGCCGGGATAGCCCTTGGTCGCCATCACCACCACCAGCGCGCATTCATCGTGCCACACGAGTTTCGTCTTTTTAATCCTTCCCTCCGTGCAAGCCAGCAGCGCTTCGAGCAAGTCCGATTTCAGCCGCATCAAGAGCGGCTGGCACTCGGGATCGCCGAAGCGGACGTTGAACTCGAGCACCTTGGGCACGCCGTCCGCGATCATGAGGCCTGCATAGAGCACGCCTTTAAATGGGCGCCGTTCGGCGGCCATGGCGGCGATGGTGGGCTCGATCACGCTATCCATGATTTGCCCGGCGATCTCGGGTGTGACCACCGGCGCCGGCGTATAGGCCCCCATGCCGCCGGTGTTGGGGCCGGTGTCGCCATCGTGGGCGCGCTTGTGGTCCTGGGCCGAGACCAGCGGCAGCGCGTGTTTGCCATCGACGAGGGCGAAGAAGCTCGCCTCCTCGCCTTCGAGGCACTCCTCGATCACCACTTCGGCGCCGGCGTCGCCGAACGCGCGCTCGATCATGATGTGGTCGATGGCCGCATAGGCCTCGTTGCGATTGCGGCAGACCATCACCCCCTTGCCGGCGGCGAGGCCGTCGGCCTTGACCACGATGGGAGCGCCTTGGCGCAGGATGTATTGCTTCGCCGCGTCCGGCTCGTCGAAACGGGCGTATTCGGCGGTCGGGATGCCGTACTGGAAACAGAGGTCCTTCATGAACCCCTTCGAGCCCTCGAGCTGGGCGGCCCGCGCGCTCGGACCGAAGGCCAGAATGCCGATTTCTTCCAGGCGCTCGACGAGCCCACCCACCAGCGGCGCCTCGGGGCCGACGATCACGAAGTCGATTCCGCGTTCGCGCGCGAGATCGATGAGACCGTCCACGTCCTCGGCCGCGATCGCGACGCACTCGGCGATCTCGGCGATTCCGGCGTTGCCTGGCGCGCAAAAGAGCTCGTCGCAATCGGGGGACTTGGCGACCGCCCAGCACAACGCGTGTTCGCGCCCGCCCGAGCCGATCACCAATACCTTCATTGCCGTATTTCCCTTGGCCGCCTGGCGCGTGGACAAGGTATCATACCGGGCCATGGAGACCATCGAAAGTGCGGCGCCCGGGGCCGGGCTCGACAACCTGCCCATCTTCACCGTCGGCGAGATTTCGCAGTCCGTGAAGGGCGCGCTGGAGGGCGCGTTCGCGCGCGTCCGGGTGCGCGGCGAGATCTCGGGCTTCAAGCGGGCGGGCTCGGGTCATCTCTATTTCTCCTTGAAGGACGCAGACGCGGTGCTCGACGCGGTGTGCTGGCGCGGCACCGCGGGCCGCCTCGCCATCGCGCCGGACGACGGGGTCGAGGTGATCGCGACGGGGCGCATCACATCGTACCCGCAGCGCTCGCGCTACCAGATCGTGGTCGAGGCGCTGGAACTTTCGGGCGAAGGCGCGCTTTTGAAGCTGCTCGAAGAAAGGCGTGCGAAGCTCGGCCGCGAGGGCCTGTTCGACGCAGACAGAAAGAAGCCGCTCCCGTTCCTGCCCGACGTCATCGGCGTCGTCACCTCTCCCACGGGTGCGGTGATCCGCGACATCCTGCACCGCATCGGCGAGCGATTCCCGCGCCGGGTGCTGGTGTGGCCGGTGCTCGTCCAGGGCGACGCCGCCGCGGCCCAGATCGCCGCCGCCATCGCCGGTTTCAATGCCTTGCCTGCGGGCGGCGCGGCGCCCCGGCCGGATCTCTTGATCGTCGCGCGCGGCGGCGGCTCGCTCGAGGACCTCTGGGCCTTCAACGAGGAAGCGGTGGTGCGTGCCGTCGCCGAAAGCCGGATCCCGGTGATCTCGGCGGTGGGCCACGAGACCGACACCACCCTGATCGACTACGCCGCCGACCATCGCGCGCCGACGCCGAGCGCGGCGGCCGAGGCCGCGGTGCCGGTGCGCCTCGAGCTTCTCGCGCAGGTGATCGAGCTGGGCACGCGCGTGCTCGCCACCGTCAGGCGCACGCTCGCCGAGCGCGCGATGCGCCTCGAAGGGTTGGCGCGCGGCCTTCCCGACTTGGCGCGCGTGATCGAGGAGTCGGCGCAGCGCCTGGATGATTGGACGGAGCGCCTCACGAACGGACTCGAAGTCGGCCTCGAGCGCCGCCGCGCCCGCCTCGGTGCGCTCGCCGCCGGCCTCGTCGATCCCCGCGCGCGCTTGGCCCGTGCCCGCGACCGGCTGGAGGCCGAATCCCGCGCGCTCGCCGCAGCCGCCCGGAGCCTGCTGCGCGACGCCCGGAGCCGGCTCGGACGCGTGTCCGATCTGCTGGAAAGCGCTTCGTTCGAGCGCGTGCTCGAACGCGGCTTCGCGCTCGTCAGCGAGCGCGGCGGTGCGCCCATCGCCACTGCCGCCGAGACCGCGCCCGGCATGGACATCGCCATCCGTTTCTCCGACGCCGAAGCGGCCGCCACTGTGACCGGATCGCAAGTGGCGCCCGCCGAGCGCCAGCGGCCCCGGCGCGCGGGCCGCAAGGACACCCGCCAGGGAGAGCTTTTGTGAGGGCGCGGGCCGCGGTCCTCATCATGGTCGCGGCGCTGATTTCCGGATCCGCCCGGGCAGACGTCCTCGCGCTCGATGGCGATCTCGTCCAAGGCGGGCTCATCGTCGGCCGGGTGGCGCCGGGGTCAATCGTTTCCGCGGACGGCCGTAGCTTGCGGGTATCGGCGGACGGTGTCTTCATCTTCGGCCTCGGGCGCGACGCCGCGAATGCAGTCGAGCTTCGCGTCAGCGGACCCGACGGCGACGAGACGGTGCGCGCAATCGCCGTAGCGGCGCGGGACTACGAGATCCAACGGATCGACGGATTGCCCGCCGGCCAGGTGAACCCGAGCGAAGACGATCTCGCGCGCATTCGCGCCGACGCGGCGCTGATCGCCGATGTGCGCGAGCGCGACACCCCCGGCGCGAGCTTCCTGTCGGGCTTCATCTGGCCCGTCACCGGCACCGTCAGCGGCGTCTTCGGAAGCCAGCGCATCCTCAACGGCGAGCCGCGGCGTCCCCACAACGGTGTCGACATCGCGGCGCCCGAGGGAACGCCGGTGGTGGCGACCGCGGACGGGATCGTCGCGCTTTTGCACCCCGACATGTACTTCACCGGCAAGACGGTGATGATCGATCACGGCCACGGCCTGAGCTCGGTCTACGTTCACATGAGCGTGATCGCGGTCGCCGCGGGCCAGCGCGTCGCCAAGGGCGAGACCATCGGCCGGGTGGGCGCAACCGGGCGCGTCACGGGGCCTCACCTGCATTGGGGGGTGAGTCATTTCGCCACCCCCATCGACCCCGCGCTACTCGCGCCGGTGATGGAACAAACCCAAGGGGGGCGTTGATCGCGGCCTTGAATGGCGCTAGGTTTTGCCTGCTTGCGACGGTTGATTACGGTCAGAGGAGACCCACATGCGCAAGACGATTGCGACCGCGGCGGCGTTGGCCGCCATCCTCGTGATCGGCGCCGCCGGAACCGCGTTCGCGGAAGGCGGCTGCGGTGGCTATGGGCTGCATACCGCCGACATCCCCACCTTGGGCAAGTCGGTCGCCGATGGCTCGAAGGTGGTGGTGATCAAGCCGAAAGGCGGAACCTGACTCGGGCGCCGCGACGTCGCCCAACACCTTGCGGCCGGCCCTGCCGGCCGTTTTTCTTACGCCCCCCAGCGGTTGTGGAGCCACAGCCACTGCTCGGGCGTCTCGCGCACCCAGCCTTCGATGATGGCATTCACCCGGGCCATGGCCCGGGCCACGTCCGCTTGGCGCGCGCCCGTTTTTTCGAATGCCAAGGGCGGCGAGATCACGAGCCGGAAATGCGCGCCCGAGAGCCGGAAGATGCGCGCCGGCGCCACGGGAAAATCATAACGCAGCGCGAATTCCGCGAGCGCGGGCGCGGTCATGGCCGCCTGGCCGAAGAAGGGCACCGCGATCCCGTCGTTCATCTTCTGGTCCACCAGCATGGCGAGGTGACGCCCGCGTTTGATCGAATCGATCAATTGGCGCGCGCCCGCCGCTCCCTTCGGGATCAGCGCTCCTTCGACCGCGGCGCGCCCGCGCCTGTACAGCCATTCCACCAGCCGGTTGTTGGCGGCCCGATAGACCTGATCCAAGGGCAGCCCGCGTTGGGTGGCGCCGAGCGAGAGGATTTCCCAGTTGCCGAGGTGGGCGGAGAAGAAGATGCCGGGCCTGCCGTCGTCGCGCAGCAGGTCCACGTTCTCGGCCCCCACCACCTCGACGCGGCCGTCGTTTCCGTAGATGTCAATCTCGCCCAGGTGCGGGTATTCGGCCGCCGTCCGCCCCAGATTGTCCCACATGCCGCGAACGATCTTCGCAATCTCGCCCGCGTCTTTCTCGGGGTACGCGCGCCCGAGATTGGCGACGGCGCGCTTCGAGATGGCGAGCCGGGGTCCAAACGTGCGCGTGAGCCAGCCGCCGAGCGCCGACGCGGCGTCGATGGGAAGGGCCGCGAACACCCCATAGGCCACGCTCGCGACGGCCGCTTCCAAGGGATGGAGAAGGAACCGCATGAGGCGGCTTCGCAGGCGCGGGTTCAGGATCATGGGAGGCCGGGAAGCTGGCTCAGGAGCGCATCGAGGGCGGCTTCGTCCCGCCAATCGAGGGTGATTGTCAAGACTTCGATCCCGCGCGCCGCCTCGGGCCCGAGGCGGGCCGCGTCCTTGGTCGTGGTGACGAGCATCGCGCCCCGGGACCGCGCGTCGGCGCGCAGCCGTTCGAGCTCACCCGCCCCATACGCGTGGTGGTCGGGAAAGGCGTGGCCCGCGCGCACGCGACACCCCATCTCGCGAAGCGTGGCGAAGAAGCCCTCGGGACGGCCGATGCCGGCAAAGGCGACCACGTCGGCGCCGGCTAAGTGCGCCGCCGAAGGGTCGGGCCGGCGGCGGCACAAGACCACGGGTAGCCGGGTGCCCGCGATGTTGCGGATGCGCTCTTCGGCGCCGGCCTCGTCCGGTTCGACGACGATGGCCGCATCGGCGCGCTTGAGGCCGTCGCCCGGGCGTTCGCGCAAGGGGCCGGCGGGAATCAGGCGGCCATTGCCGAAGGCGAAGCGGCCGTCCACGACCACGACCGATAAGTCCTTGGCGACGCTCGGGTCCTGAAAGCCGTCGTCCATGATGACCACCGACGCGCCGGCCGCGGCCGCGGCGCGAACGCCTAAGCGCCGGTCGCGCGCGACCCACGTGGTCAGATCGCGCGCGAGAATAAGCGCTTCGTCGCCCACGTCGGCCGCCCCGTGAGCTTGCGAATCGACTTGGAGCGGACCCCGGGCGCTTCCGCCGTAGCCGTGGGCCAGGAAGGCCGCGCGGGCGCCGCGGGCGGTGAGGCGTGCGCCGAGGCTGATCGCCACCGGGGTCTTGCCGGCGCCTCCCGCGGTCAGGTTGCCGACGCAAACGACGCCGATGGGCGCCCGCCAGGGCCGGGCGGCGAGCACGCGCGCCCGCGCGCCGAGTCCCCACGTCCAGGCAAGCGGTGCCAGCAAGCGCGGCCAGGGTCCGCGCCCCGGCGCCGCCCACCATTCAGGTGCGCGCATGCACACCTCGCGCCTTCGCCGATGCGTCCAAAAAGGGCTCGATCGCGGATGCGACGGCATCGAGCACGTGGGCCTGCGATTCGGCGAAGCGCCGGGCTGCTTCGCTGCGCCCCTGGCGAGTGGGATCATCGTCGAGCAGCCGCGCGAGCGCCACACGAAGCGCGTCTTCGTCCGCCACCTCCTCGGCCGCGCCTTCCGCCTTCATGCGCTCGGCGATGTCGCTGAAGTTGGCCATATGCGGCCCGAACAGGACGGCGCACCCGATCCGGGCCGGCTCCAAGGGGTTCTGGCCGCCCAAAGGCACCAAGGACTTGCCCACCAAGACGACCGACGCGAGGCGGTAGAACAGGCCGAGCTCGCCCAAGGTATCGGCGAGATAGACGTCCGTTCCCGGGCCAGGCGATTCGCCTTGCGAGCGCACCCTGACCTCGAGCCCGAGGCCGCGCAGCGTCTTTGCGACGGTTGGCCCGCGGTCGGGGTGGCGGGGACCGACGATCGTGAGGAGGGCGGGAAATTTGGCGCCGAGACGCTGGTGGACGCGGCCGGCGAGCGCTTCTTCGCCTGCGTGCGAGCTCGCGACGAGCCACCGTGGCCGCCCGCCAAGCGCGCCGTGTAAGCGCTCGAGCTCGGCGGCGTCGGCTGGCAACGGCGGCGCGGCGAACTTGAGGTTCCCGAGACAGCGCGCGGAGCCCGCGCCGAGCACCCGCAAACGCTCGGCGTCCGCCTCCGACTGGCCCAGACACAACGCGAACCCCGAAAGCAGCTCGGCGATCAACGGCCGCGCCAAGCGCCAGCGCGAAAAACTGCGCTCCGAGATCCGGCCGTTGACCAGCACCAGGGGAATCGCGCGCGCATGCGCTTCGGCGATCAGGTTCGGCCAGAACTCGGATTCCGCCCACAGAGCCAAGTCCGGCCGCCAATGATCGAGGAAGCGGCGCACGAAAGACAGCCGGTCCACCGGCGCATACTGGTGAAAGGCGCCGCCCGGAAGGCGCTCGCACATCAGCGCCGCCGAGGTCACCGTGCCCGTGGTGACCAGGACGCCGAGCTCGGGCCGGTTCGAGATCAAGCTTTCGATCAGCGGGATCATCGAGAGCGATTCGCCGACGCTGGAGGCATGCACCCAGGCGAGCGGTCCGGCGGGGCGCGATCGGCCAGCGTGGCCGAGGCGTTCGGCGACGCGCGCCGGGTCCTCTTTCCCCCGGCGAAGGCGCGCGCCCAACACCGCGCGAACGAACGGTTCGGACAGCGCGCCGGCGGCGCGGTAGAGCGTGAGCATCACCCGCTGCGTTCCGATCGGGGCGGCGCGGGCGCGACCGGCTCGACGCCGCAAATCCGGTCGGCCTCGGCGGTGACGGCATTCAGGCTTGTCTCCACCGCCTGCCGAGCACGCTCGATCGCATGCGAATCGGCGCCCGGCTCGACTTCGATCGCATCACCCCACACGAAGGCACCGCGCGAAAAGGGGAGCGCGACGAAGAACCGGTCCCAGGTATCGAGCACGCGCCGCCGCCCGGTCGAATAGCCGACCGGAACGATGGGCGCGCCCGAGAGCCGCGCGAGCTTGACGATTCCGGCCGTCGCGCGCATGCGGGGTCCGCGCGGGCCGTCCGGGGTGATGCCGATGCTCTCGCCTTGGGCCAAGGACCGGACCATGGCGCGGAGCGCGCTTGCGCCGCCCCGCGACGACGACCCGACCAGGGTTGGGATCCCGAGATGCGCGGTGGTCCGGGCGATGAGACGCCCGTCACGATGATCCGAAGTCAGCGTGCGGATGGGGCGGCGGGCGTTCCAGCAATAGGGAATCATCAATAGCCGCCCGTGCCAGAAGCACAGGATGAACGCACGCCGCTCATGCCAAAGCGCGCGTGGGACTTCGCCGCCGACGGCCGACCATCGGGACGTGGCGTGCACGAACCGGATGTACAGCGCGCCGAGCCAACACAAGCCCGCACGGACCGCATCGCTTTCGAGGATTCGTTTGAAGGGCCGCACAGGGTCTCCGTCCTTGCATCCGCGTGCCGGAACAGAGCGGATCGCGGTTCCAATCAAACGCGTGAATCCGCTCGATCTCAATAGTGCAGACCAGTTTCACGTGCTCGGTAGATCGCGGCCTCGCAGTTCCGACCGACCACGATCTGGCCTAAACCGGCGCCGCCGCGCCGTCTTCGGCGAACTGGAGCGCGTGCAGCCGCGCATAGGCGCCGCCGGCGCCGAGGAGTTGGGCGTGGGTGCCCGATTCGGCGACCCGGCCGCGTTCGATCACGTAGATCAAGTCGGCGTCGATCACGGTCGACAGCCTATGCGCGATGACCAGTGTCGTACGCCCGCGCGTCAGCTTCTTCATCGCCGCCTGGACGTGGCGCTCGGATTCGGTGTCGAGGGCCGAGGTGGCCTCGTCGAGGAGCAGGATGGGCGCGTTCTTGAGGATGGCCCGGGCGATCGCGAGGCGCTGGCGTTGCCCGCCCGAAAGCCGGGTCCCCTGCTCGCCGACGACGGTATCGTATCCGTCTGCGAGCTCGCGGATGAAGCCGTCGGCGCCCGCCGCGCGCGCGGCGGCCACGATCTCGTCCTCGCTCGCCGCGGCCCGGCCATAGGCGATGTTGGCGCGCACCGTGTCGTCGAAGAGCGTCACCTCCTGGCTCACGAGCGCGATGTTGGCGTAAAGCGAGGCGAAGGTGGCGTCGCGCACGTCGACGCCGTCGATGATCACGGCGCCTTCGCCGACATCGTAGAAGCGGGGGATCAAGTTCAGGATCGTGGATTTCCCCGCGCCCGAGGCCCCGACCAGGGCCACGGAGCGTCCCGCCGGCACCTCCAGCGTGACGCCGTCCAGCGTCGGCGCGGCGCTTCCGTACGCGAACCGCACGCCTTCGAGGCGGACCGATCCTTCACGCAGCGCGAGCGCACTCGCGCCCGGCCTTTCCGTGATCGCGGGAACGGTGTCGAGCACCGCGAACAGGCGTTGGGCGCCCGCCAACCCCTCCTGGAGGCTGGCGTTCAGGTTGGCGAGCCGCTTCATGGGCTCGTAAGCGAGCAGCAGCGCGGTGATGAACGAGAAGAACGAGCCCGGGTCCATGTCGGCGTCGATCACGCGCAAGCCCCCGTAGACGATCACCAGCGCCACCGCGAGCCCGCCGAGGGTCTCCATGATGGGGCTCGAAAGGGCGCGCGTCCGCGCCGATTTGAGCGTGAGTTTGAAGATGCGCTCGACGATCGTGCGGACGTGGCCCAATTCGTAGGATTCCATGGCGTAGGCCTTGACCAATCGCGCGCCCTGGAAGGTCTGCTGCAAGAGGGTCGTGAACTGGCCCATCTCAACTTGGGTGTCGGTGCTGACCCTGCGCATGCGCCGGCCGAGGCGGACGATGGGGATCACCGCCACGGGAAAGACGAGGAACGCGATCAACGCCAGGCGAACGTCCTGGACGAACATCACCACGATCAGCCCGACCAGCGAGAGCGCATCCTTGCCGAACCCGGTCAACGCGTTCGAGACCGCGGCGCGCATGAGGGCGATGTCGACGGTGAACCGCGAGATCAGCGTGCCCGTGGGCCGGCTCTGGAAGAACGCCAGATCCATCCGCTGCAGGTGCGCATAGAGCCGGGTCTGGTTGTCGGCTATGATGCGAAGCCCCACGTAGCTGACGAGCGTCGCCTGCGCGTAATTCGCCGCGCCCTTGACGGCGAAGGTGGCGAGCACGACCGAGGAGATGAGCCACAGCGTCTCGCGCTTCTTGGCGATGAACACTTCGTTTACCACCGGCTCCATGAGCCAGGCGCTGAGCGCGGTGGCGCCGGCCATTACCGCCATGCCGACGAGCGCGAGGACGAGCCAGCCGAAGTAATGTCGAACGTTTTCCCTGAGCAGGCGGCGAACCAGCGCGACGCTCGAAAGATGCCGCTTGTTCCCGTTTTCCGATTCGCGGCGCGTCATTCCGTGATCCCGAATCGCCCGCCCGTGACCTTAGAGCACTATCCGACCAGATTGAACCGTTTGAGCGGAGTTATTTTGCGCTTCGGCGAGGCGCGCCAATCCCCTCGATTTCCATAAACATGGACCAGGTTCACGTGCTCGCCAGATCACCACGGGCGAAACCGGGCGACCACGATATGGTCTGGCAGGGGGGCCTTAGGCCGGCCAATCGGCACCCGCGTGGGCAACGCCGCGCCGGCGACGCTACTGGCCGCCGATGGTCATGCCGTCGATCCTAAGCGTCGGCGAATCGGTTCCGTAGCGGAACTCGAGATCGTTCGCGACCCGCATGTTCATGAACATCTCGCTCAGGTTTCCCGCTACCGTGACCTCGCTCACAGGGTACCCGAGCGTTCCGTTCTCGATCCAGAAGCCGCTCGCGCCGCGGCTGTAATCTCCGGTGAGCGTGTTGACCCCGAATCCGATCATCTCGGTGACGTAAAGGCCTGCCTGGATATCCGCCATCAGCTCGGCGGGGCTCGCGTCGCCTGCCTCGAGATAAAGGTTGGTGGTGCTGGGCGACGGCGGCGAAGACGTGCCGCGGGCCGCGTGGCCGGTGGTCTGCATGCCGATCTGGCGCGCCGAGCGGGAATCCAGGATCCAGGTGGTCAGCACGCCGCCCCGAACCACCTCGAAGCGGCGCTGTGCCACGCCCTCGCCGTCGAAGGGGCGCGAACGCAGCCCGCGGCGGCGCAGCGGATCGTCTACGACCGTGACCGACGCCGGCATGATGGCCTTTTCCATGCGGTCCTTGAGGAACGTCGTTCCCCTGGCGACCGACGCGCCGTTGATCGCGCTGGCGAGATGTGACAGCACGCCGCGCGCGACCCGGGGATCGTAGACGACGGGAAGGCGGGCGGATTGAGCCTTTCTCGGGTTCAGGCGGCGCACGGCCTTTTCACCGGCCGCGCGGCCCAACGATTCGGGTTTGGGCAGGTCTTCGGTGTGGATGGTGCTGAAGGAATCGTAGTCGCGCTCCATCGCCGTCCCTTCGCCCGCCAGGACCGCAACGCTGATGGAACAGCGCGATCTCTCGTAGGTCGCAGCGAACCCGTTGCTGGCGGCGAGCGCGATTCCCGTCCGAGCCCAGCTCGCGTCCGCACCTTCGGAGTTGGTGACGCCGTCAACGGCAAGTGCTGCGTCCTCGGCGCGCGTCGCCCAGTCGACCAACGTCTCTAGCGTGGGTTCGTCCGCAACGGCGATGTCGAGCTCTGCGATCTCGGTCGCCAGCAGCTCCGGATCGGCCAGCCCGCAATAGGGATCGTCCGGCACCGAGCGGGCCATCGCAAGGGCGCGGGCGACGACCTCGTCGAGCGAGCGGTGCGAGACATCCGACGTCGATGCGATCGCCTGGCGATTGCGCACCAACACGCGCAGGCCCAGATCGGTCGATTCCGAACGCTCTAACGACTGCGGCTTGCGCATGCGCCTCGACACGCCCAGCGCCGTGCCTGTGACCGCCACGGCGTCCGCGGCATCGGCGCCGGCCGCGCGCGCCCGGGCGACGAGGTCGTCGGCGATGGCGAGGATGTCGGGTTTACTGGGCATGTGGCGGCCGGGACTTGCGAGGGATCCCGGAAACGCTATTCCAGGATTCGCTGGTTATAGGCGATCGGCGTCGGTAAACGCCAGCCCCGAGGCGCCGCGGCGGCGCGTCCGGGCGCCGCAAATCAAGGGCTTGTGAACGCCAGATGCTTCCGTGGGCGCGAATTACTCTGGTATGATGACCGGTGCGGTGCTCGCGACGGGGCCGGGAACCATACCGCCGCAGCTCGAGACGGCTCCCCGGGGAAACTTGTAAAAACAAGTGAAATAGATTGAGTAGCGTGGAAAAAGCCGCTACCCGCGGGTCCGACGGCGAAGTCGGGGGGCGCCGTGAACTGGAGACCGTCGTGGTCCGCTTCGCCGGAGATTCCGGTGACGGCATCCAGCTGACCGGCGGGCAGTTCACGCAAGTGACGGCGCTCGCGGGTAACGATCTGACCACGTTCCCCGACTTCCCGGCCGAAATCCGGGCGCCGACCGGAACCACCTACGGGATCTCCACCTTTCAGATCAACTTCGGCGGCCGGCGCATCATGACGGCGGGCGACCGGCCGGACGTGCTGGTCGCGCTCAATCCCGCGGCGTTGAAGGTGAACTTGGCCGATCTGGCACCCGGCGACCAGATCATCACCGACGCGGGCGCGTATACCGAACGCAATCTGCGCAAGGCGGGCTACGGGGCGAACCCTCTCGAGGATGGAAGCCTCAAGAAGTACCGCGTCATCCCCATCGAGATTTCGAAGCTTACGCTCGAGGCCGTCAAGCCCGTGGGGATTTCGCAGAAGGATGGGCTCCGGTGCAAGAATCTTTGGACGCTTGGGCTGATCTACTGGCTCTACGACCGCGACCGCCAGCCGACCATCGAATGGCTGCACCGAAAGTTCGAAGGCCGCCCCGAGCTGGCCGAGGCGAACGTCGCCGCGCTCAACGCCGGCCACGCCTATGGCGAGACGGTGGAGCTCGAGGGCGAGGTGAAGGGGTTCGCCGTCCGCCAGGCGCAGATCGAGCCGGGCCTCTATCGCAACGTGACTGGCGGCGAAGCGTTGTCCTGGGGCCTGGTCGCGGGCGCCGAGCTCGCGGGCCTCAAGCTGTTCTTGGGGTCCTATCCCATCACGCCGGCATCGACGCTGTTGCACCTGCTGGCGCGTCTCAAGCACTTCGGGGTGGTCACGTTTCAGGCGGAGGACGAGATGGCGGCCATATGCGCCGCCATCGGCGCATCGTACGCGGGCGGCATCGGGGTGACGTCGAGTTCGGGCCCGGGCATCGCGCTCAAGGCCGAGGCCCTGGGACTTGCGATCAGTGCCGAGTTGCCCCTGGTGGTGGTCAACACACAACGCGCCGGGCCGTCGACCGGGTTGCCGACCAAGACCGAGCAGTCGGATCTTTTTCAGGCGGTGTTCGGGCGCAACGCCGACAGTCCGTTGGCGGTGATCGCGGCTCGCTCGCCGGCCGATTGCTTTGAGGTCGGCGTCGAGGCGATCCGGATCGCCACCCGCCACATGACGCCGGTCATGGTGCTTTCCGACGGCTACATCGCCAACGCGTCGGAGCCCTGGCTGATCCCCGACGTCGGCGATTTCGCCTTCGAGCCGCCGAAGTTCCATACCGAGCCCGACGGCTTCCAGCCCTACCTGCGCGATCCCGACAACCTGGCACGCGTCTGGGCGATCCCGGGCACGCCCGGGATCGAGCACCGCGTCGGCGGCATCGAAAAGGACCACGATACCGGCAACATCTCGTATGACCCGGCCAACCACCAGCGCATGACCGACGTGCGCGCGGAAAAAGTGGCCCGCATCGCCGACGACCTTCCGCTTCAGACGCCCGAGATCGGCGAGGCGAGCGGGCGCATGGCGGTGGTCGGTTGGGGTTCGACCTTCGGGGCCATCGGCCGGGCGGTGATCAATCTGCGCGCCGAAGGGTACGAGGTGTCGCAAATCCACCTGCGCCACATTTGGCCGCTGCCCCGCAACCTCGGCGAGCTGCTCGCCGGTTTCGATTCGGTCCTGGTCGCAGAGATGAACACCGGCCAGCTCAAAATGCTCCTGCGCGGTCAGTTCCTGGTGCCGGCCGAGGGTCTCAACAAAGTCACGGGTCAGCCGTTCAAAATCTCCGAGATCGAATTCGCGGTACGGACCCGGTTGGAGAAGGAAGATGAACGAAGTCGCGTCCGGTGACCGACTGACTCCCAAGGACTACGCGTCCGACCAGGAGATCCGATGGTGCCCCGGTTGCGGGGACTACGCCATCGTCACCGCGGTCCAGCGCACGCTCGCGGACCTGGCGGTTGCACGCGACAAGACGGTGTTCGTCTCGGGCATCGGGTGCGCGTCGCGGTTTCCGTACTACATGGCGACTTACGGGTTTCACACCATTCACGGCCGGGCGCCTGCGATCGCCACCGGCATCAAACTGACCAACCCCGAGCTCGACGTCTGGGTGATCTCGGGCGATGGCGATGCGCTTTCGATCGGCGGCAACCATCTATTGCACGTGCTCCGGCGCAACCTCGACATCCAGTTCCTTCTGTTCAACAACGAGATCTACGGGCTCACCAAGGGCCAATACTCGCCCACTTCGCGTAGCGGCACGCGTTCGCCGTCGACGCCCACGGGCTCCATCGACCGACCCGTGGCGCCCGCTTCTTTCGCGCTTGGCGCGGGCGCGCGGTTTCTTGCGCGGGCGGTGGATACCCAGCGCAACCATCTTTGCGACGTGCTCAAGCGGGCGCACGCGCACCGCGGAGCTTCGTTCGTGGAGATCTTCCAAAACTGCATCGTCTACAACGACGACGTGTTTGCGGGATTCACCCATAAGGACGTGGCCGACGACGCCCAGATCCGCGTCGAACACGGAAAGCCACTGATCTTCGGAAAGGAGCGGAACCGCGGGCTCCGGCTCGCTCAGGGCCGCATGGCGTTCGAGGTGGCGACGCTCGGAGAGGGCGAAGGCGACATCTTGGTTCACGACGAGACCGACCGCGTGCTCGCTTTGATGCTGGCGGAGCTTGCGCCGCCGGCGTTCCCGATGGCGCTCGGCGTTCTCTACTGCGATCCGGCGGAGAGTTTCGATGCCGCGCTCGCGGCGCAGATGGAACATGCCAAGGCGGAGGCGCCTGACGCCGACGTCAACGCGCTGCTGCGTCAGGGTCACACCTGGCGCGTGTGAAACTTACCGAGGGCACCGAGCCGTTCCCGGTGGACCCGCGAAGGAGTTCGGGATGCCCATCAGCGTGGCCATTGTCGGTTCGGGGCCGGCCGGTTTCTATACGGCCGAGGCCCTCGTCAAGACCCTGGACGGCGACGTTGCCGTGGACATCCTCGAGCGGCTGCCGACCCCGTTCGGCCTGATCCGCGCCGGCGTCGCCCCCGACCATCAGACCACGAAGAAGGTTGCGCGCAGCTTCGAGAAGACGGCGCACCGGCCCGAGGTCCGCTATTTCGGAAACGTCGAGGTCGGCCGCGATGTCGCGCTCGCCGAGCTTCAGAGGACGCACGACGCGGTCGTGCTCGCCGTCGGCGCGCCGTTCGATCGCCCGCTGGGAATCCCGGGCGAGGACAAGGTGGGCGTCATCGGGTCCGCCGCCTTCGTCGGTTGGTACAACGCGCACCCCGATTTCGCCGACCTCGATCCCGACCTGAACACCGAGACGGTCTGTGTGATCGGCAACGGCAACGTCGCGATCGACGTCGCCCGGGTTCTGGTGAAGACGGCGGCCGAAATGGCGGATTCGGATATCCCCGAGTACGCCCAGCGCGCGATCGCCCGCGCGCCCATCAAGGACGTTTATCTGTTCGGCCGGCGCGGCCCGATAGAAGCCAAGTTCACCAACGTGGAACTGCGCGAGATGGGCCGGCTCGACGAATGCGCGCCGGTGGTCGACGCGGCACAGTTGCCAGACGCGGTCGGCGAGATGTCGGAACGCGACCACCGGCTGAAGGAGAAGAACCTTGCGACGCTCAGGGAGTTCGCGACCCAAGACGCGGGCGAACGCAGAAAAAGGGTGCACTTCCGCTTTTTCGTCTCCCCGGTCGAGATCCTGGGGGGCCAGAGGGTCGAGGGGCTGCGGCTCGAGAAGACCCGGCTCGAGGGCGGCCGCGCGGTCGGCGTCGGCGAGACCTTCGAGGTCGCGTGCGGGCTCGTGATTCCGGCGGTCGGATACCGCTCCGTTGCCGTCGAGGGCGCGCCTTTCGACGAGGCGAACGCGATCGTTCGTTCCGAAGAAGGGCGGGTCGCGCCGGGACTCTACGCGGTGGGCTGGATCAGGCGTGGACCGACCGGCGTGATTGCCACCAACCGCCCGGACGGGGTCGCCGTCGCTCAGTGCATCCGCGACGATTTCGGCGCTGGCGCGAAGCCGGGGCGGGTGGCGCTCGAACGCCTGCTCGAAGAGCGGGGCGTCCAGGTGGTCGGCTACGCCGACTGGAAGAGAATCGAACAGGCGGAAGAAGCGGGCGCCGCGGCGCCGGCGCCGCGGCGAAAGCTCTTTCGCATCGCCGACATGCTGAACGTCGCCCGCACTGGCGAGGCCCGGCGCTCGGCTGATTAGACCGTGGAATCGGAGGGGGGCCGAGTGGCGCAAACATACGCTGGCGATATCTCCGCCAAGGACGCCTGGGAGATCCTGGAGGCCGAGACGGACGCCGTCCTGATCGACGTGCGTACGGACGCCGAGTGGGCCTTCGTCGGGCTCGCCGACCTCGCGGGCATTGGCAAACAACCGCTCCTGATCCCCTGGCAGGTTTTCCCGACGATGGCCGAGAACGCGGATTTCGCGCGCACTTTGGAAGAGAGCGGGACGAAGCGCGACGCCGCCCATTTCTTCATCTGCCGCTCGGGCCAGCGTTCGCGCTTTGCTGCCGTCGCCATGACCGGGCTCGGGTTCACGCGGT
>JASMAE010000415.1 GCA_030754475.1 Rhodospirillales bacterium | reverse complement strand
TGGGCCTCAACATCCATATCGATCGGATTAACGCGAAGGGGGCCGGCAAGCAAAAAGCGGGCGAGCGCGACGCGGTGAGCTATCCGGGCTATGGCGGGTTCGAAATCGAGGACGGGATCTATCTCCTGGCACCGATCACGTGGCTGGGATTCTTGACGCCCTTTTACGTGCTCACGTGCGTCGGCGCTTCGATCTTTTGCCTGTGGACGCTCGCCCAACTGCTGCGCCTCCGGCGCAAGGGAGCGCGCGATCTCGCGGCGACGCCGCCGTCCTGACGGGGTTCCTCAGATCAACCCGTGCTTGCGCAGGCGGTTGCGGAGCTGGTGATAACTGAGCCGCAGGTGGCGGGCAGTCGCGCGCTGGCTGTAGCGCTGCGTCGCCAAAGCGTTTTCCAGCAGGCGCTTTTCAAACTCCGCGACCGTGCGATCGAGATCGAAGGGACCAATGCGCTCGCGCGCCGAAGGGGGCGTGCGCTCTTCGCTCGACGCCGCGGGCGATCGGCCTTCGCCGTCGCCGACCGCCCGGCGGGTCCGATACGCGGAAGCGAATGGATCGAAGTCGAGCTCGCCGACCGGGATTCCGGCGTCGTTCCAGCGACAGACCGCACGCTCGACCACGTTCCTGATCTCGCGGACGTTGCCCGGCCATTGGTAGCCCATGAGGGCGTCTCGCGCGGCCCGCGTGAAACCGGGGAAGTCAGGCCAGCCGATCTCGAAGGCCATGGCCCGAGCGAAATGCTCGGCGAGGATGACGATGTCGTCGCCGCGGGCGCGGACCGGAGGCACGGTGACGACCTCGAACGCGAGCCGGTCCAAAAGATCGTGACGGAAACGCCCTTCATCGGCCTCGGCGGGAAGGTCGCGGTTGGTGGCGCCGATCACGCGGACGTCGACGTGCGTCGTGGCGCCGGCGCCGAGGCGCTCGAGCTCGCCGTATTCGACCACGCGAAGGATCTTTTCCTGGACCGCGGGACTTGCGCTCGCAATCTCGTCGAGGAACAGGGTCCCGCCGTGGGCGCGCTCGAAACGGCCGATCCGGCGGCGCGCGGCGCCCGTGAAGGCGCCCGCTTCATGACCGAAAAGCTCGGTTTCCAGCAGGGTTTCGGCGAGCGCTGCGCAGTTCACCTTGACGAACGGGCCGTCCCAACGCTGGGACAGATAGTGGAACTGCGAGGCGACGAGTTCCTTGCCGGTCCCGCGCTCGCCGACGACGAGCACGGGACGATCCAGGCCCGCCGCCCGCGACACGCGTTCCATCATCTCGATAATGGGTGCGGACTGCCCGACCAGGGCGGGCAATACGGAATCTTCGGCAGTCATGGCTTCGGTTGATCTGACTAATGATTAGCGTAATTTACTATGAATTCGCTATATCTGTCAATATACATCTCTGCTCCGATACGCGGAGAGACGGCATTTATCACGTGATTTCAAGGCGATATAGGCCCAGGCCCGATCTGGCACGGATTCTGCTCTAAAAGGGATAGAGCGATCGCCGCGCATGTTCGCCGACGACGCCGGATCGAACAGGGGAGTGTCGTACCATGGGAATATTCACCCGCCTCACCGACATCATCAATTCCAACGTCAACGTCATCCTTGATCGCGCCGAGGAGCCGGAGAAAATCATCCGCCTCGTGATTCGAGAGATGGAGGAGACGCTGGTCGAGGTGCGCGCCAGCGCCGCCAAGACGATCGCCGAGCGCAAGGACGTACGGCGCACTCTCGATCGCATCCGCGAAGCCCAGTCCGAGTGGCAGCGCAAGGCCGAGGTGGCCCTGACGAAAGACCGCGAGGATTTGTCGCGCGGCGCGCTGATCGAAAAGGCCAAGCTGGTCGAAAACGCGGACGCGCTCGAGGGTGAGCTGAGCACGCTCGAACATGCCATTACCCACGCCGATTCCGATATCGGCAAGCTCGAGGCCAAGCTCAGGGAAGCGAAGGCCAAGCAGAAGACCATCGACGCACGCAGGCAAACCGCGACCTCGCGCCTCAAGGTTCGGCGCCACCTCTATGAAAGCCGGATCGACGACGCGTTCGTGCGCTTCGAGGAGGTCGAACGACGGCTTGATGCGGCCGAGGGCGAAGTCGAGGTGTTCGACCTCGGACGCTCGAAGACGCTGAACGAGGAGATCGCCGATCTCGAGGCCCAGAACGGGGTCGAAGAGGAGCTTCGGGTCATGAAGCAGCGACTCGCCAAGAGCGCTGCCGGCGCTGTGGGATCGTGAAGGGGGTCACGCGATGTTCGAACTGCTGGAAGTGCCGCTCATTATCTTTCTCGCGGTCGTCGCCCCGATCTGGATCATCGCCCACTACGTCACGCGCTGGCGGACGGCCAAGATCCTGACCGCCGAGGACGAAAGCATGCTGTCCGGGCTCTGGGAGACGGCACCCAGGCTGGAAAGCCGGATCAACGCGCTCGAGAGCATCCTCGACGCCGAGGCACCCGAGTGGAGGAAGAAGGTATGACGGCCCATGACACCCGGGGCCCGCGCCCGAGCCCGGCGCGGCTCTACCGCAGCCGCGAGCGCGGCGTCGTCAAGGGCGTTTGCGCGGGCATCGCGGACTACTTCGGCATCGAAACGTGGATCATCCGGAGCATGGCGCTGGCCAGCCTGTTCTTCTTCACGGTGCCGACCCTGCTCGTTTACGTGACCCTGGCGCTCGTCATCTCCCCGGCGCCAGACGATTTGTACGAGAGCACCGCGGAGAAGGACTTCTGGCGCGGTGTCCGGGTCGAGCCTCGGGGGACGGTCTCGGGGTTGCGCCATCGGTTTCGCGATATGGAACACCGGCTGCGCTCGCTCGAGACCTACGCGACCTCGCGCGAGTTTCGATTGAGCCGCGAGATCAACGATCTCGAGCGATAGGCGCGCCGGGACCACGCGCATCCGCCAGCTTGCGTCGGCACATCCATGCGAAGGCGATCGCGAACGCGGGCGCGCAGATGGTCGCGGCCACGAGCAGCGGCACCTTCCACCCAAGCCACACGGCCATCGGCACCAGCAGGATCGCATCGTCCACATCGAAGCCCGCGAACGAGGGCAGCTCCGCCGACCGCTCACCCGCTGCGCGTTCCATCCGCACGTTCAAGGTCAGAATCGCCGCGACCGCGCTGCCGGCGAGCGCTCCCATGGGTATCGCCCACGATCCGAATTGGCTGTCGCGGAGGCCGACACCCAGGCCGAACAAAATGACGGCGTTGCAGATGGCGTCGGCGAAGAGGTCGTAGACGTGCCCCGTGTTGGATGCCTTCCCGCTCAGTCGCGCCAGCTCGCCGTCCGCCCGGTCCAATAGGACCGAGAGGACGAAGATTCCGGCGCCGAGATTCCAAAACGGGTCGGAACCGAGCGCGAAGGCGGCGGCCGCGCCGAGCCCGGTCACGAGCCTGAGCGTGGTTACCTGATTGGGCGTAACGGGTGTCTTCGCAAGGCGCCGCATCGGCCCCCGAACCCCCCGATGAATCCAAGTGTCGTGGCTCATTTCGGTGCCAATCCTCGGGACGGTAGAGGGACGCAACACAGCCTACCACCATACCCGGACCGCGGTGGCGCGGCCACCAGAGCATGCTGCGACCGGATTGAACATTTTTTCCGGAACGATTTTTCGCCGCTGTTAGAGCGGATCGCAATTGATTGGAACCCCGATCCACATCTAGGCGCACGGTTGAAGAGGACGAAGCGGGTTCGTATGATCCGACGCGCCCGCGACGGAACCGGACCAATGCTGCCCATCCCCACCCTCGGCCAGGACCAGATCGATCACTTCACGGAAAACGGTTTCGTGGCGGTCCCAGGCGCATTCGATGATTCCGAAATCGCCCGGATCGGCGCCTGGACCGACGAGCTTGCGAGCCGGCCCGAGGAATCGGGCAAGCACTGGGTGTACCGGGAGCGGAGCCTGGTTGACCCCGGAAAGACGATCATTAACCGGATCGAGAACTTCTCGCGCCACCACTCAAATTTCGTGGAGTTGACGCAAGTCCTGAAACATTCGGCCGGTCAACTGCTCGGAGAGGAGGCCGTACTGTTCAAGGAGAAGATCAACTTCAAGATGCCGGGCGGCGATGGCTTCAAGCCCCACCAGGACTCCCAGGCCGGATGGGACGCCTATGCAAGCGCCTTCGTCAACGTGCTGGTGTGCGTCGACGAGGCCGACGAAGAGAACGGCTGCTTGCAGGTGGCCCCGGG
>JASMAE010000414.1 GCA_030754475.1 Rhodospirillales bacterium | reverse complement strand
CCATGCCGATTGATATCCCGGTCACGGGGCGACTTATAGGCACGCCTGCGTCCATGAGAGCCAGGCTGGTGGCCGTCGTGGCCGCCATCGATGTAGACCCGTTCGATGACAGTATTTCGGACACGGCGCGGATCGTGTAAGGAAACTCCTCCTGACTGGGAATTACGGGCGCGATCGCGCGCTCCGCCAGCATGCCGTGCCCGATCTCGCGGCGTCCCGGCGAGCGCAGGAATTTCGCCTCGCCGGTCGCGTAGGGCGGGAAATTGTAGTGGAGCAAGAAGTGCTCGCGGTACTCGCCGCCGATAACGTCCATGATCTGCTCGTCCTGGCCGGTTCCCAGCGTCGCAACCACCAGCGCTTGGGTCTCGCCGCGGGTGAACAGCGCGCTCCCGTGCGCGCGGGGCAGGACGCCCACCTCGGCGGCGATGGGGCGGACAGTCGAGGTGTCGCGTCCGTCGATGCGCTTGCGCGTGCGCACGATGTCCTTGCGCACGATCGATTTTTCCAAGGACTTGAAAACGCCGGAGAACACCACGGCAACCAGCGCCGCGTCCATCGTTTCGTCGGCGGCGAGCTCGGCCGCGATGCGCTCCCGAATCGCGGCCAACTTCTCGGTGCGCGATTGCTTGAGGGGATCGGCGTAGGCATCGCGCAAATCCGATTCGCAGGCCGCGGTCACGCGGTCGATGATCTCCTGTTTGCCGGCGGGTGGCGCCGGAACTTCCCACGGCTCCTTCGCGCAGGCTTCGGCGAGCTCGATGATGGCGCCGATGACCGGCTGGCACGCCTTGTGCGCGAACATCACGGCGCCCAGCATGACCTCCTCGGAAAGCTCGTTTGCCTCGGATTCCACCATCAACACGCCTTCCGAGGTTCCGGCGACGAGCAGATCGAGATCCGACGCCGGCATCTCGTCGATCTGTGGATTGAGCACGTATTCGCCGTTGATATAGCCCACCCGGCACCCGCCGATCGGGCCCAAGAACGGGATCCCCGACAGGGTCAACGCCGCCGACGCCCCCACCATGGCGACGACGTCGGGATTGTTCTCGAGGTCGTGTGAGACCACGGTGCAGATAACGTGGGTCTCGTTGCGGAAACCCTCGGCGAAAAGCGGTCGGATAGGCCGGTCGATCAACCGAGACGTGAGTGTCTCGTTTTCGCCGGGCCGACCTTCCCTTTTGAAGAATCCGCCGGGGATCTTACCGGCGGCGAAGGCCTTCTCCTGGTAGTCGACGGTCAACGGGAAAAAATCAAGTGCCCTCCGCGGCGTCTTTTCCGCGACGGCAGTACACAGCACCTTGGTTTCGCCGTAGGTGACCATGACGGCCCCGTCGGCCTGGCGTGCAAACTTGCCGGTCTCGAACACCAAGGGGCGCCCGCCCCATTCGATTTCCTTTCTGAACTCCTTGAACATTAGGTGGTTTTCCTTAACTGCTCGCGCGCGATCGTCGCGCGCCCAATTGCGTCATAACGCGCGCGCCGGATGCGCGCGCGTTATCGATGGAATCCTCGCTTCGATTCCAGCCGCCGGCCGGCGTTAGGGGTATCGTCGCAGGGTCCGGCAAACTCGTGCCGAACACCGCACCCGATCGCCGGAATTCGGCCATGTGGCGCTATCGCCGGAGTCCCAGCCGTTGGACGACGGTGTCGTAACGGCCGGTTTTGGTCTTGTGCAGGTAATCGAGAAGGCGCCTGCGCTTGCTGACCATCATCAGAAGGCCCCGGCGCGAGTGAAAGTCCTTTGCGTGCGTCTTGAGGTGCTCGGTCAGGTTACGGATGCGTTCGCTCAAGATGGCGACCTGGACCTCCGGCGAACCCGTGTCGCCCTCATTGACGGCGTACTCGGAAATGAGCTCCTGCTTACGCACTGCGGTAATCGACATCGTCTGCTCCAGCTATCAGAGATTGAGGACGCGAACCGGGCGGATCTCGCCGCCCGCGATGCGCGCTAACGCAACCGGTTTGCCCTCGGTCATAGCGCAAACTATCGCGCCCTTGGTGACATTCTTGAGGGGAGACCGGCTTGCCACCGGAAGTACGGGCACGGCGCGGCCGTGCCGTAGGCGGCGGGCTTCTTGCTCCGTCAGGGCCAGCGCCGGGATGTCGTCCAGCGCGGTCTCGATCGGAAGCAAGTGGCTCTCGAATGGCGCACTATGGCCGAGGGTCGCGAGTTTTTCCAGTGAAATCGCGTTCTCTTCCGAAAACGGCCCCACCCGGGTGCGCCTCAGCTCGGCCAGGTGACCGACGGTCCCGAGCGCGAGGGCGAGATCGCGCGCCAAGCTGCGCATATAGGCGCCCTTTCCCGCGGTGACCTCGAATTCGGCATGATCGGCGTCGGGGACGCGCAACAGCTTGAGCGATTCGATCCGCACGATCCGCGGCGCGAGCTTGACCGGTTCGCCGGCGCGCGCCAGGTCGTACGCCCGCCGGCCGGCCACCTTGATGGCCGAGAATATCGGTGGAACCTGCTCGACCTCACCCGTGAATTGGTCGAGGACACTCGCGATCTCGTCTCTCGCGGGGCGTCGCGTGCTGGTCTCGATCACCGCGCCTTCGGCATCCTCGGTCGCGCGCGCCTCGCCCCATCGAATCACCAATCGATAGAGTTTCGGACGGTCCATCGCGTAGGAAACCGTCTTGGTCGCCTCACCGAACGCCAGTGGAAGAACGCCCGTCGCCAGGGGATCGAGTGTCCCGCAATGGCCGACCCGGGCGGCGCCGGTCATCCGCCGCACCTGGGCGACCACGGCCGCAGACGTCGCGCCGCGGGATTTGTCGATGACGAGCCAGCCGTTGATCGCTTTCCCGCGTCGCTTACGACTCATGGGCCTTCGCTTCGCCGTCGACGGGGTGCAAAAGCTCTTCGATGCGGCGCGCCGCATCGAACGTTTGGTCTTCATGGAAGCGAAGTTCGGGAACGAATTTGAGGCGTACGGAGCGAGCGATTTCGCGCCGTAGGAAAGGCTTCGCCCTCGCCAGCGCATTGAGAATCACCGCCCCATCGCCGCCGCCGAGCGGGATCACGAACACGTCGGCCGAGCGAAGATCGGCGCTCACGCGGGCCTCGGTGACCGTGATCGAATGCCCATCGAGGGCACGGTCACGCAACCGTCTGCGCTCCATCAACTCCGCGAGCACGTGGCGAATCTCCTCGCCGACCCGCAACTGGCGCTGGCTGGGCGGTCTGCCCGTGCGTTTGCTCATGATCCGTTTTGTCCCGGAGACGGCCTCCCAGCGTCGTAACGGGCGCCGGGCCGCGTCGTCCCGACCACAACGCCACCCACGGCCGGCCAGCCCCCGTCAAAGGTGACGCACGAGCTCCTCGACCCGGTAGCACTCGATCACGTCGCCTTCGCGATAGTCCTGGAACTTCTCGAACGCGACGCCGCATTCGTTGCCTTCCCTCACTTCGCGGGCGTCGTCCTTGAATCGTTTCAGCTGCGAGAGCTCGCCCTCGTGCACGATGATGTGGTCGCGCAACAAGCGTACCCGTGAGCCGCGTTGGACGGTCCCTTCCGTGACCATGCAACCTGCGACCTTGCCCACCTTGGACACGCTGAAGACCTTGAGGACTTCGGCGGACCCGAGCGAGTGCTCCTTCAACGCGGGTGCAAGCATGCCCGAGAGGATTCTCTTGAGATCGTCGACAATCTCGTAGATCACCGAGTAATACCGGATCTCGACGTCTTCGCGGCGCGCGAGCTCGCGCGCCTGACGGTTGGCGCGGACGCCGAAGCCGATAACGAACGCGTTCGACGAGCGCGCGAGCGTCACGTCGGCTTCGTTGATCCCGCCGACGCCCGCGTGCAGCACGTTGACCTTGACCTCGTCGGTCTCGAGGCCAGTCAATGCGCCTTCGATCGCTTCGGTCGAGCCGTGGGCGTCGGCCTTGATGACCACCGGCAGCTCCTGGGCGCCGTCGTCCTGGATTCGGTCGAACATCTGGTCGACTGTCCCGCGCACGCTCGCCGCCGCCCGCGTGTCGCGCTCCTTGCGCTTGCGGAACTCGGACACCTGGCGCGCGCGGGCCTCGCTGTCGACGACGACGAATTCGTCTCCGGCGGCCGGCGTGTCGTTCAGCCCCTGAATTTCGACCGGCGTGGCAGGCCCGGCCTCGACCACGATTTCACCGTGGGCGTCCATCAGCGCGCGCACGCGGCCCCATGCCCGTCCCGCGACGAGGACATCGCCGACCCGAAGGGTTCCGTTGCGCACCAGGACGGTGGCGATCGAACCGCGGCCATGTTCCACCTTCGATTCGATGATCACACCGTCGGTCGCACCGTCGGCGTTGGCCTTGAGATCGAGCATTTCGGCCTGGAGAAGAATGGCTTCCTCGAGCTTGTCGAGGTTGATCCGCTCCTTGGCCGAGATCTCCACGTTCAACGTATCGCCACCCACCTCCTCGACCACGATGTCGTGCTGGAGAAGCTCGGTGCGGACGCGTCCGGGGTCGGCGTCGGGACGGTCCGTCTTGTTTATGGCGACGATCACCGGCACATTCGCCGCCTTCGCGTGGTGGACGGCTTCGATCGTCTGCGGCATGACGCCATCGTCCGCCGCGACGACGAGGACGACGATGTCGGTGACCCCCGCGCCCCGCGCCCGCATTTCGGTGAAGGCCTCGTGGCCGGGCGTGTCGATAAAGGTGATCTTTCCGCCCGACGACAGCGTGACCTGGTAGGCACCGATGTGCTGGGTGATTCCCCCCGCCTCGAGCGAGACCTGGTCGGTCTCGCGCAATGCGTCCAGAAGCGACGTCTTGCCGTGATCGACGTGGCCCATGACCGTCACCACCGGAGGCCGCGGCTGCCCGGGGCCTTCCGCGACGGCGTCGCGCCCCAGTCCGATCTCGACGTCGGCCTCGCCAACCCGTTTGACGTTGTGTCCGAATTCGTTGGCGACGACCTCGGCCGTGTCGCCCTCGATGGACTCGTTGATGGTGGCCATGATGCCCATCTTCATGAGCGCCTTGATCACTTCGGCCCCGCGTTCTGCCATGCGGTTGGCGAGCTCCTGGACCGTGATCGCGTCGGGGATCGTCACGTCCCGGATGATCTTCTGGACCTCGCCGTCGGCGTCGCGCAGGAGTTTTAGCCGCTCCTTCTCGCGGGCGCGGCGAACCGACGCCAACGAG
>JASMAE010000413.1 GCA_030754475.1 Rhodospirillales bacterium | reverse complement strand
GCAGCTGCTTCCAGGTGACGATCTCGATGGTCTCATCCACGGTCCCGAGGCCTCCCGGAAGCATGACGAACCCGTCGGCGAGCTCGAACATCCGCCGCTTGCGCTCATGCATGCTGTCGACCACGACCAACTCCGTCACGTCGTGATCCGCGACCTCGTGCTTGACCAGGAAATCGGGGATGACGCCGGTGACGTGGCCGCCCGCCCGACGGACCGCTTGGGCGATGACGCCCATCAGCCCGATACGGCCGCCGCCATAGACGAGACGGATCCCGCGGGCGGTCATCGCCTCGCCCAGTCGCGAAGCGGCCTTGCGGTGGGCTGGATTGACGCCGGTCTTCGACCCACAAAAGACTGTAAGCGCGCGGATCTTGCTCATGGTTCGTTCATGTCCGCAGCGTGAATCGCCGATGCCAGGGTAGCGTCCGACCACGAGCGGGAAAAGCGCGGTCTCGGCCTTTCGCGCTTCGCGATCACGAAGATGTCACTTTGCTCAGAATGATCGTTCGGGAATATTGCGTCGTTTGCGCTGTTAACCGGGCAATGCCACAACTTCACAAGGGGGACACCCATGACGCCTTTCGTTAATCGGATCGCCGCCGCGGGGATCGCCGCGATGGTCGCCAGCATCGGGTTCGCAGGCCTCGCCGATGCCGACGACAACGCGATCAAATATCGCCAGAACCACATGAAGGCGCTGGCCGCCCACATGGGCGCCATCTCCGCGGTCATGAAGGGCGAGGCCGGCAAGCCCGGGCATGTCGCCGGACACGCCGCAGCCCTCGCCAGTATCGGAGCCATGACCGGCGATCTGTTCCCGGTGGGATCGGGCGAGGGAAACACCGACGCCCTGCCGGCGATCTGGGCGCAGCCGGGCGAATTCGAAAAGGCGTGGATGGCGTTGAAGGACGCATCCGCGAATTTTGCCAAAGTGGCGGCCGGCGGTGACATGGCGGCCACCGGAGGGGCGATAAACGCCGTGGGCAAGACCTGCGGCGGCTGTCACAAGAGCTTCCGGAAGAAGCAATAGGACCGGTCGCCGAATACGCTTCCGCCCGGGCGCCCGGCTTGACCCAGGCCCCGGGCGCGTCGCGCCTCGTCGCCTTCTGCGTCTTCTTCGTTTTCGCTGGCTTCGCTTTGACGCAGGCCGCGCGCGCCGACGACGCGGCCGTCAAGCGCGGCGAGTACCTGTTCGCGGCCGCCGGATGCGCCGGATGCCATACCGACGTGGATGGCAAGGGGCCGCCGCTCGCCGGCGGGCGCAAGCTCAAGACGCCATTCGGGACCTTCTACAGCGCCAACATCACGCGCGATCCCGAGCACGGGATCGGGGATTGGACCGATGCGGACTTCATACGCGCGCTGCGTGAAGGAATCGCACCTGACGGCAGCCACTACTTTCCCGCATTTCCCTATCCCACCTTCACGAAGATCCGCGACGCGGACCTCAAGGATATCAGGGCCTACATCTTTTCCCTGCCGCCGGTGGCGAAACGCAATCAGTCCCACGATATCGACCCCCCGTTCGGCTGGCGCCCCCTGATCGCCGGCTGGAAGCTGCTCTTTTTCGCGCCCGGGCCGTTCGCGGCCAACCCCGACCGCGACGAGACGTGGAACCGCGGCGCCTATCTGGTCGAGGCGCTCGGCCACTGCGGCGAATGCCATACGCCGCGCAACGCGCTTGGCGCCCTCAAGTGCGACGAGGCGTTCTCGGGGACGCTTGACGGCCCCGAGGGCGGACGCATCCCCAATATCACGCCCGATGCGGACACTGGTATCGGGCGCTGGTCGGACGGGGATATCAAGTCGCTGTTCACGATGGGCATGCTGCCCGACGGCGACTTCGTCGGCTCGGGCATGGCCGAGGTCGTGGAGAACACCACCTCGAAGCTCACCGATGCCGACCGGGACGCGATCATCGTCTATCTGCGCTCGCTGCCTCCCCTCAGCAAGCGGATCGAATCCGCGAAGTGACCGCGGCGCCTGAAATCCGGGCGCGAGACACCTAGGCGATGCGCGCGCGCGTTCGAATCGCGAGCCGCTATACCCATGGTGCCGAAGGTGCTATCTTGTAGTCGGTCCGTGAAAATACGGAACATTTTGTTGCAGCGGGGTAAAAAGGTGATCCGCGCGCTCGTCGTCATTGGCATCGGCGTCATCGTTGTCGTTGGCGCCATCGGCCTTAACTTCTTGCTCCTGGACGAAGACGAACTCGACGGTGCGCCGCCCGAACGGTTTACGGCCGCGCCCGCGGAAACCGCGGCCACCCAGCCGGCACCGCGAACCGACGAGACGAAGCCCGCGACGCCCGCGTCCACCGATAGCGGACTGGCGCCGCAGGCGAAGGCCCCGGACGTCGGAGGCATCGGGCTCGAGCGGCGCACGGCACCGGGAGAAGCAGCCGCGTCGCGCCCCGACACCGACAAGGGTCTAACCAAACCCGCGGGTGAGGCGGGCACGGCTGCGGAACTGAGCTTCGACGTCGTCCGGGTCACGCCCAAGGGCGAGGCGGTACTCGCGGGGCGCGCCCACCCGGGAAGCCACGTCATCATCCAGGAAGGCGAGAACGTCATCATCCAGGAAGGCGAGAACGTCATCGGCGAGGTGACGGCGAACTCACGCGGCGAGTGGGTCTTCGTCCCGGATGCGCCGCAAAAACCGGGGAGCCGCCGGCTCGGCTTGAAGATGGAAATCGAAGGACAGGCGCCGGTCCTTTCCGAACCGGTCGTTGTCTTGGTGGTTCCCGAAATCGGCAAGGACATCGGTGGCGAACCCGCCAAAGGGGAAAGCCAGGCGCTCGTTCTCAAAGTACCGCGCGACGGATCGGGGACGAGCGTCGTCTTGCAGCGCCCCGAATCGACCACCGCGCAGACCTTCCAGCTCATGGTCGATATCGTGGATTACGATGATCGGGGTCTGGTGACGATCAGCGGGCACGCCGCCGCGGGCGGCATCGTCCACGTCTATCTCAACAATGCATTCATCGGCCGCGCCGAAAGCGACGCGGGTGGGGCCTGGTCGATGCAACCGAACCAGCTTGTGGAGCCGGGGCTCTACACGCTCCGCGCCGACCAGGTAGACGAAAGCGGCAAGGTGCTGGCGAGGGTTTCAATGCCGTTCTCGCGCGCCGAGCCGTTGACCACCATGGCGGCAGGCACGTACGTGATCGTCCAGCCGGGCAACAGCTTGTGGCGAATCGCGCGGCGCTCCTACGGGACCGGCTTTGCCTACTCGGTGATCTTTAAGGCCAATCTGGACCAGATCAGGGACGCCGATATGATCTTTCCGGGCCAGATCTTTTCCCTGCCGGCCACGAATTAGCGCGCACCTACTTCTTAGGCTGTTTTCCAGTTCTGGTGGAATCG
>JASMAE010000412.1 GCA_030754475.1 Rhodospirillales bacterium | reverse complement strand
GATTTGCCGCAAGCATCGGCGTGGTTGCTATCGGAATCAGTGGATTTGAGTCTGCGGTTGTAATGTCCGCTTCGGGTCAAAAGCGGACCTAATGGGCAGGCTCGAAGCGAGTCCGCTTTCCCCTGACAACGGACGTGATCGCCCGAAATGTGGGCTTACCCGTCAAACGTTCCTGGTCAATGTCGGTTCTTGAGCGAATCCTACCCCCGCAACCAAATTACCCCTCCTAGATCAATGATTTAGGAGGAGTTTTGCTTTGTAAGGGAGTTTGTCTCCGATCATTTCGGAAGCCTATCGGAAGCGGATAGGAAAATGCTCTGGATCGGCTCGAATCTCGTTCCCGTTGGATCGTGGCCCAAGAATGCGAGCGGCTGCGTTTCGATCACGCCGTCACGCGCACCTTCTCTGCGGAAAGCACGCCCGCCTCAAGGCGCGCTGCCCTCGGGCGTCGTCCCGCCGACCCCGGCCACCACCGGCACGCGTCCCGCCGCTTGGGCGACGGCGGCCTCGAACGGCGCCGCGCGTTCGTCTTGCTCGATCACCCAAGGCTCGGCGGTGCCGCCGCTGGGGATAGCTGCGTGGGCGCCGACGTCGAAGCGGAGTTCGACGGGGTTGCGGAAGCGTTTGAGCTCGCCTGCGCCGTCTTCACGGAACGGTATGCTTGGGGCGGCTAGGCGCGGGTGCGGGCCGGTGCGATTCCACGAAAGTGGATAACGGTCTAACATGAACTCGGTTCCATCGATCGGGGTCGAGCAAGCCCGGAGGGCGGAATGCCGGTGTGGTTTGTGCGCCTCCTCATAGGGGGCGGAATGACCTGTCTCGTGCGCGCACGCGAGAGCGGAGCCCCGCGCGTCACGGCCGATCATCTGCAGACGCTCGCGCGACGCCGGTCATGGACCGCGGAACCGCCAGCAGATCGCGGATTAGGGCGCCCTGGGACGAAACGTGGTGCCGGCGCGGGGACCCGCAAATGACCGTCGACGTCGCGGTCGTCGGCGCCGGCGTTTCGGGCCTTGCGACGGCCCACGAGCTGGCGCGCCGCGGCTATGCGGTCGCGGTCCTGGAGCGCCAGGCGCGAAGCGGCGGGAACGCGGTTTCCGAGCGCCTCGGCGGCTTCCTGATGGAGCACGGCCCCAGCTCGCTGAACGCCGCCGCGCCCGCCGCCCACGAGATCTCGGGCGAACTCGGTCTCGAGCGGCAGCGCCTGGACCTGGGGAAGGGCGTCCGCTACCGCTACCTGGTTCGCGACGGCGCGCTTCGGCGCCTGGCGGCGCACCCCTTTGGGCTGCTTACGTCGGGCTATCTCTCCCCGAAATCCCGGCTGCGCGTACTCACCGAGCCCTGGATACGGGCACGGCCGAAGCACGATGAAGAGACCGTCGCCCAATTCTGGGGGCGCCGTTTCGGGGCCGAATTCGCGGATCGAGTGATCGACCCCCTGACCGGCGGCATATTTGGGAGCGAGGCGGAGCGGACCTCGATGGCGGCCATCTTTCCCACGATCCTCGCGTTGGAAAGGCGCTACGGTTCGGTCACCGCCGGCGTCCTCAGACGCCTCCTCGGCGGCGGCACCATGCCGGGAAACAAGCTGTTCTCGTGGCGCGATGGGGTCGGGGCCCTGCCCGCCGCGCTTACCGGACGGCTCGGACCTGCGCTCAGGACCAGCGTCGCCGTCCGCCGCGTGACGCGTCACGGGGGTGCGTTTCGCATCGATTCCGGCGGGGCGGGCGTCCTCGACGCCGCGGCGGTCGTCATCGCGACCCAGGCACACGTGGCCGCCCGTCTCGTCGAGACCGTGGACGCGTGCGCCGCCGAGGCGGCCGGTGCGATCGAATCGCCGCCCCAGGCGGTGATCTTCCTCGGTTACGAACAAGGCCGGCTCGGCCATCCCCTGGACGCCATGGGCTATCTAAGCGCCAAGGCCGAAGGGCGGCCGCTGGCGGGCGCGCTGTTCTGTTCGACCATGTTCGCCGACCGGGCGCCTGCCGGCCACGTTGCGCTGGCGGGCTACGTCGGGGGGGCGCGCAATCGCGAACTGGCGCTTGGGCCGCCGGCCGCGCTGGTGGCCTTGGCGCAGTCCGAGTTTCGCGATCTTCTCGGCGTCACCGGCGATCCGGTGGTGGCGCGGGTCCGGCAATGGCCGCGCGGGCTACCCCAGTACGGTCTTGGTCACGGGATGCGGGTGGCCGCGTTGCGCGCCCTCGAGGCGCGCGCGCCGGGCCTCTTCGTCACCGGGAATTACTTTGCCGGTCCCGCGGTGGCCATCTGCGTCGCCGAGGCCCGCGAGACCGCGGACCGGGTGGATCGGCACCTGACGGGTCGCGCCGGCGCCAGGCCGGCCGTCGCGCGCGGCTGAGCGGGCCGGTGGTTTATGGTGTTTGCGGGCGACCGCCAAAGGTAGGCGTCGTTCGACGGATGCATTTGTGGTCCGCTGCCTCAGTGCTTGACCAGATGCCGCAAGGGACGTGATATGGCGGCCGACGAACTTGGCCAAAAGGTTCGTCAAAGTTCCACGAAGCAATCTAGAAAGACGAAGATCACATGACCAAAGCTAAGGCCCGCCAACGGGCAAAGGCGAAAGCGGCGCAGAAAGGCAAAAAGCGAGAATCCAGCGCCGAGCCAGCCGGCCAACAAACTCGCCCGGGGAAGTTCGATCCGGGAGCGAGTTCGATAAAAGGCCCGCGCGTGAACGCCAACGTCAAGAACTTCGCCGAGGCGAGACGGGGCGCGGCGCGGTCGAGATAGGCCGTGCCATCGAAAATCTTTCTCAAGGTCCGTGTCGTGTCGAACGCGGTCGTTCCGGGCTCGTCGGGCACTTTCGTGAACGGCCGGTTTCGCTTAGACCGTTTTTCATTTGCGTGGAATCGCACTGGCCCGCACGCCACCCCGGCGCCCACCGAATGATATGCGCAGGACAGCCGCGCGGGGGTGCGGGCAGGAGCCAGCTAAACGGACGAAGCGCTGGAAGCGGTCGTTTCGAATTTCGTGGAAAAAGCGGTTAAACGGGGGCAGTCCGCTCGAAGAAAAGAACACGTTCAATGGAAGAGGAATTTCCGCCATCTTGAGAGCATGATTCAGGACTGCGAAATGCATCCTCTTGGAAAACTTCGACGCCCGGGGGAGGGCCAGAGCGTTTACGCTCGGCCCGGCGAGGCCTTCTCCGACAATATCGAGTGTTGCGCTTGAGATGGGATTTCAACGCCTCTATAGTTGCGGTTGGTTTCAAATGATGTTTGTTTTCCAAGGAGTTGAGGCTCATGTTTGGAATCGTGGTCGAGTATGATTTTTCCGGCGACGAGTCGGAATGGCGGGATGCTATCGACGATTTTATCGGCCATATCAACGCAGATGACCGCTTGAGGGGTCGTTTCAGCTATCAGGTGAATATCCGCAATGACGGCGGCGGCCGCGTTCATATCGGTCAATGGGACGAAGAGGAGACCCTGACTTATTTGCAAAGCCAGACTTTTTTTTCGGAGTTCGCCGGAAAGGTAAGAAATTTCGCCGGCGGAGCCCCGAAGGCGACAACGTTCAAGAGCATCACACGCACGGATATCACGAGAGCGAATCGCGATTGATCGGAACCGCATCCCGATTCCGACCGACCGCGATTTA
>JASMAE010000411.1 GCA_030754475.1 Rhodospirillales bacterium | reverse complement strand
CGCGTCGGTCTCGACGGACGCGAGCAGTTTAAGATACGCGTTGCGCGTCGAGAACGCGGACTGGATGCCGAAAAGCGTCGCGCTGTTCAGGCGTTCGGCGTTGCTTTCCGCTTCCTGAAGGGCGATGGCCTGTTGGATCGTCAGATCGCCGATGAGACCGGAAAACGCCGTGACTTGGTTGTTGGCGCGCCTCGAGTAGAACGTGGCCTCGGACGCGGCAGCCCGGAACCTGGCGCGGTGAACGTCGAGTGTCGCCCTGGCCGCCGCGATGTCGTCGATGGCGCGCGTGCGCCCGGCGGTCGTCTCGAGGCCTTCGTACAGCCACGCATCGAGCACCTCGAGGCCGCTTCGCGACAGTGTGCCCGTGAACTGCTCGGCGTCCGAGGTGTTGTAGTTGATGGTGAACGTCACCGCGTTCCCAGCGATGCTGTCAAGCCGTAGGCCGTCGTTTACAGACGCCTTCTTTCCGGTTTTCGCGCCGGTCGCGGGATCGATCTGAACCAGGATCTTGGTGTACTCACCCTCGCGGATCCAGCGATCCCCACCCGAATCGGTGATGGTGTAATCGGTGCCCAGGTACCTGTGCGCCACCGTCCGGCTCGCAGCGGTATCGTTGGCGACATACGAAAAGCTGGTGGTGCCGTTGGCGCCGATGAGATTCGGGCTGTCGAACGTGCTTTCCACCGTGTTGTTGAGCGAGGTGAGCGCCGCGGTGAAGCTGCGGGCCAGGCCGGGGTAACTTTGCGACGTTCCGTACTGGGCAAGGACGGCGAAACTGGTCGCCGAATCGAGCCTGGTGCGAATCGAACCCACGCGACCGACGAGACGGTCGAGAAAATCGATCGCGTCCTCGATCCCGTCGACCACTTCGCGGACCACGCCCGCGTCGCGGCCGATCGAGTTGATTTTCTGTTGGAAGCCGGCGACGACCACGCCCTGGTTTTCGCCGAGCTTGCGCGCGTTGAACTGCGCCACCTGAAGCTGGAGGGTAGCGTTGGCTAGCGCCAATGCGCTGACTGGTGTCAGTGCCGTCGTTGCCACGCGGTGAGACCCCCTCCCAAAAAAAGCCTTGCGCGTTAGCGTACTTGAGTCACGAACCGATGAATCTAACACAGCCCCGGCCACGCGTCACGGCCGGAGCAAATAATGCCCCAATTTCAATCGCTTCAGGGGCGCCGTTCGGACGCCGTCGAGGCCCGCTCTCAGGCCTCGTTCGCGAGCACGAGCGTGCCCGCCGCCGACAGCATTCCGCCCATTCCGTTGACCAGCGAAAGCCGGACATCCGGCACTTGGCGGGCGTCGCACTCGCCGCGCAATTGGCGCACCGATTCGATGATCGGGAAGATGCCGTACATGCCGGTATGGGTGTAGGAAAGGCCGCCGCCGTTGGTGTTGATCGGCAACGAACCGCCGAGCGTGGAACGCCCGTCCGCGAAATACGCCACGCCCTCGCCGGGCCGGGCGATGCCAAGCGATTCCAGCATGATGGGGGGGCCCGCCGTAAAGGCGTCGTACAGCATCACGTGGTCGAAGTCGCCAGGTTCCACGTCCGCCATACGAAACGCTTTTTCGCCGGCGATCCGGGTCGCTTGGCTGAACGTCAGGTCCTTCATCTGGGTCATGAGCACGTGCTCGGTCCCCTCGCCGGCGCCGCGGACGAAGACCGGCGGCTTTGCGAGATCGCGGGCGCGGTCGGGCCGGGTAAGGACCACCGCGCCGCCGCCGTCTGTCACCAAGCAGATGTTGAGGCGGTTGAACGGATAGCAAACGGGGCGTGAGTTCAACACGTCGGCGACGGTGATCGGCTGATCGAACCGCGCCCGGGGGTTAAGGCAGGCCCACGCACGGGTCGAGACCGCTACCTGCGCCCAGTCCTCGAGCGTGGTGCCGTGTTCGTGCATGTGCCGGGTCGCGATCAGACCGAAGTAGCTGGGCGCGCCGTAAAAGCCGTACACGAACTCGAACTGGCTGTTCAGGCTTTGGTCGCGCGCGCGCGGGCCACCCACGCGCGAACGTCCGCTCTCGCCGTGGGAGACGACGGTGACATCGCAGAGCCCGTGGTGCAGCGCGGCGAGTGCGTGGCCGACAAGGATCATGAACGAGCACCCGCCGACGTAGGTCCCGTCCACGTATCGGGGCGTGATCCCGAGCGCCTCGGCGACGGTCGCGGGCGTGTATTGGCCGGCCGTGAACACCCCATCCACCTCGTTGATGGTCAGGCCGGCGTCATCGACGGCGTTGGTGATGGCTTCGAGGTGCAAGCTGAGCGGACTTTTTTCGGGCAGCACCCCGATTTCGTCGCTTTCGGCGGCGCCGACGATGCAGGCCGCATTGCTGAGCTCCCTCATGCGCCGCCCTCCGATGCCTTCGCGCCGGCGGGGCGGAACTGCGGGATCGTGATGGCGTCCGTCAGCCGCTCGAACACCACCTCGAGCCGCATGTCGCATTTGAGCGCCGCAGGATCCGGCTCCACGTCGACAAGGTTGGTCAAAAGCCTCGGCCCCTCGTCGAGCTCGACGAGCGCAAGGATGTAGGGCGGCGGCACCTTGAAACCCGGATTGAGCGCCTGATGGGCTATCTCGAACGAGTACAGCGTTGCCTTCCCGCTCGCCTCGATCCACGAGATGTCGCGCGAGTGGCAGGTGGGACAAAGGACGCGGGGGTAGAAGAATGGCCCGCATTTGGCGCACGTGGGCAGCATCAGCTTGTCGTTCCGCAAGCCCTCCCAATAGGGCCTTGCTTCGGGCGTGATCGGCTCCGGCAGTGGCCGGTCGAGGGATTGTTGCATGGCTCGTTGGTCCGGTTTGCGTTGCGCAAGCTCAGTTCAGAACGCCACTTGATCGCCGCCCTTGAGGCCGAGCCGGCGGCGCGCGTCATCGGGCGTGGCGACTTCGAGCGAAAGATTCTCGAGGATCGCGCGGATGCGTGCGACCTGCTCGGCATTGCTTTGGGCCAGCACCCCCTTGCCGAGATACAGGCTGTCCTCGAGCCCAACGCGGACATTTCCGCCCATGATCGCGCCCATGGTGCAAAGACCGAGCTGGTGGCGGCCGGCCGCCAGGATCGACCATTCGTAGTCGGCGCCGAACAGCCGGTCGGCGGTACGGCGCATGAAGACCAGGTTGTCGGGCTCCGGCCCGATGCCGCCGAGGATGCCGAAGATCGTCTGCACGAAGAGCGGGGGAGTGACCAGGCCGCGGTCCAGGAAATGGGCGAGGTTGTATAGGTGGCCCACGTCGTAGCATTCGAACTCGAACCGCGTGCCGCAGCCCTCGCCCAGTTCCTTCAGCACGCGCTCGATGTCCTTGTATGTGTTCTTGAATACCATGTCGCGCGAGCCTTCGAGGTAGGCCGGCTCCCAGTCGTACTTCCATTCGGTGTAGCGGTTCAGGATCGGGTATAGGCCGAAGTTCATGGACCCCATGTTGAGGGACGCCATCTCAGGACTCGCGCGAAGCGGCGCCGCCAGCCTTTCGTCGAGGGTCATCTTCTGGCTGCCGCCGGACGTGATGTTCACCACTGCGTCGGTCGCCTGCTTGATCCGCGGCAGGAATTGCATGAACACGTCCGGGTCCGGCGTCGGGCTGCCATCGGCGGGGTTGCGGGCGTGAAGGTGCAGGATGGCGGCGCCGGCCTCGGCGGCGGCAACCGCTTCTTTGGCGATCTCGTCCGGCGTGATCGGCAGATGCGGCGACATGGTCGGCGTGTGGATCGAGCCGGTGACCGCACAGGTGATGATCACTTTGTCCGCCAAAGGTCCCTCCTTGGGTTGATGCTATGGCGCCGCAAGCGCCTCATCGCTGCATGCGCGGGTTCAGCACGTCGCGAAGCTTGTCGCCCACCAGGTTGATGCTGCCAATGGTAATCAGAAGCGCGATCCCGGGATAGAAGCTGATCCAGTAGCGCCCGCTCAATAGGTAATCGAATCCGTTGGAGATCAAAAGCCCCAGCGACGGCTCGGTCGGCGGCAGCCCGAGGCCGAGGAACGACAGCGTCGCCTCGAGCGAGATCGCGTGCGCCACCTGCACGGTCCCGATCACGATCATCGGCGGCATGCAGTTGGGAAGCAGGTGCCTGAAGACGATGCGCCGGTGGCCCAGCACCAGGCACTCGGCGGCCTCGATGTATTCGCGCTGGCGCTCGACCAACGCGCTGCCGCGCACAGTGCGCGCGTAGTACGCCCACTGCACCACGATCAGGGCGATGATGGTCTTGTCGATGCCGCGCCCCAAGATGGCGAGAAGGATCAGCGCGATCAGGATCGTGGGGAAGCTGAGCTGAAGATCGACGATGCGCATGATCACGTTGTCGACGCGGCCGCCGAAATAGGCCGAGGTCAGGCCGACGGTCATTCCGATGACCAGCGCTATCAACCCGCTCATGACGCCGACGAACAGGCTGATCCGAAGCCCGTAGAAGATCGCGCTCAACATGTCGCGTCCCAGTCCGTCGGTGCCGAGCCAGAACGTCATCCCCTTCATGCTAAGCGACCCCGGCGGCTGGCGGTTTTCGAAGATCGAAAGCTGCTTCAGATCGTAAGGGTTGGTGGGCGAGATCAGGGGCGCGAAGACGGCGACCACGAAGATCGCGGCGAAGACGAAGAACGCGGCGACCGCGAGCGGGCTTTCGCAGAAGTCCGAAAGGAAGCGGCGGAACGGGGTCTCGACGCGGCCAGCCCCGGCCGCCACCGCGGGACCGATCGCGATTTGTTCGCCGAGCCCGGTCATCGCTGCATCTCCGTGATGCGGACCCGGGGGTCGAGCACCGAGTAAATGATGTCCACCAGCAAATTGATGACGATGAACACGACGACGATGATCATCAGGTATCCGACGACCACCGGACGATCGAGCACCTCGATCGAATCGATCAGGAGCTTGCCCATCCCCGGCCAGGCGAAGATGGTCTCGGTCACCACCGCGAACGCGATGACGCCGCCGAGCTCGAGGCCGAGAACCGTAATCACCGGGATCA
>JASMAE010000410.1 GCA_030754475.1 Rhodospirillales bacterium | reverse complement strand
CCCTGACCCACGCGGCGTTCATACCCGTGACCAACGTCGATTCGCAAGCCCACGCACCGGCGCACGTAACGCCCGACCAGTTGGCCGAACGGATCCGGGCGGCGACGCCGGAGCGCACCATTCTTTCGAGCGATCTCGGCTCCTACGTCCTGCCGCCGCCGGTGGAAGGACTTCGCGAGTTCCTCATCACGATCAAGAGCCGCGGATTCTCGGACGTGGAGCTGCGCCTCATGGTCGCGCGCAATCCGATTGCGTTGTTCGGGGTCGGCGCGGCGCCCGCACAATAGCCGCGGCGGAACACCGCGAATCACCTGCCTCTTTCCAGGGCGGGGTTGCCCGTTTACACCTGGTCTCGGCGCGCTCGAGACGCCCGAAAGCGACGCTGACCGGGGCGAGATTGCGAGGGTTCGATCCATGATTCCCACCCGCGACCATCCGTTCAACGGCATCTATCCCGCGACCATCTGCCCATTCAAGGCGGACCATTCGGTCGACGAGGAGGCCTTGGCCCGACACTTCGCCGCCATGATCGAGGTGCCCGGCATCGTCGGAATCCTGTGCAACGGACACGCGGGCGAGAACTTCCTGCTGAGCCGCGAAGAAAAGCAGCGCAACGTCGAGATCGCGCGCGCCACCATCGGCGAACGCGCCATCGTCGTCGCCGGCGTCAACTGCGAGAGCAGCCTCGAGGCCGTCCGGCACGCGCGCGACGCGGTTCTCGCAGGCGCCGACGCGATCATGGTCTTCGCGCCATATTCGTGGGCCGTCTCGCAAGACGACACCATGGCGGCCAACCACCACCGCATGATCGCCGACGCGATCGAGGCGCCGATCATGCTCTATCAAGGCTCGATCAACGCGGGCCAGATCGCGTTCCGCGCAGAAGTGCTGGCGGAGTTGGTGCAAATTCCTGGCGTCGTCGCCATCAAGGACGGCTCGTGGGAGGTCGCGGCCTACGAGGCGAACCGGCGCCTGATCAAGGAAGTTGCGCCGCACGTAGCCGTGATGGGATCGGGCGACGAGCATCTGTTCACCTCGTACGTCATCGGCAGCGAAGGAAGCCTCGTCAGCCTCGCGATCATCATTCCCGAGATCATCGTCGCGCTCTATGACGCGTTCCAGGCCGGCGACATGGAGGCCGCCCGAGACGCGCACGCGACCATCTACCCCCTCGCCCAGGCAATCTACGGAACGCCCCCCGGAGGCCACGCCACGGCGCGTTTGAAGACCTGTCTCAGGCTTCTTGGTCGGCTCGAGAACGACCGCGTGCGCCCACCTATCGGCCCGCTCGCGAAAGACGAGGTGGAGGCGCTGAAAGGCATCCTGGCCGAAGTCGGGCTGCGGTGAGCGAGGCGACCTTCGACGAAGCCGCGTTGGCAGACGAGCTGGCTGCGATTCTGGCCCAGTTGATCGCCCGTCCGTCGACGGTGCCGCCCGGTGACACGCGGACGATCGCGGCGTTCGCATCCCAACGCCTGCGTAGCGCCGGATATACAACCGAGACCGCGTCCCGCGCCGAAGGACTCGACAACGTGGTCGCCACCTTGGGCTCGGGCGAACCGTGGATTGTCTTCAACGTCCACGCCGATACGGTGGACGCCGGAAACCGGGCGGACTGGCGGACCGACCCCTTCGAAGGGGTGCGCGAAGGCGATCGGGTCGTCGGCCTCGGCGCGGCCAACTGCAAGGGCGGCATGGCCACGCACCTTTGGCTCGCCGATGAGATCGCGCGCCGGGGCGGCCCTTCCAAGGGCCGCGTGAGCTTCACCTTCGTCGCCGACGAGGAAACCATGGGACCCGACGGAACGCGCTTCCTGCGCGACGCGGGACTCGTCAGACCCGACATCCTGATCATCGGCGCGCCCACCGCCAATCGGATGGTCGTCACCGAACGCGGCGTCTTGTGGGTGCGGATCACGACCACGGGGCGCGGCGCGCACGCGGGCGATCCGGACGCGGGCGACAACGCGATCGTGCGCATGGGGCGCGTGATCCGCGCGCTCGAAGACGGGCTTGGCCCCCGTCTCGCCGAGCGCCGCGACGGCGCGCTCGCCTCGACGATGAACCTCGGGCTGATTCGCGGCGGCAACAACACCAACGTCGTTCCCGCCGGGTGCCTGGCCGAGATCGACCGTCGCCTGTTGCCGGGCGAGGACGTGGACGCAGCCTTCGCCGAGATCGCCGAGATCGTCGAGCGCGCGGGCGAGCCCGACGGCACCGTGCGGACCGAACGGCTTCTCGGCGCCAACGGCTTTAGCGCCCCGGTCGATCGCGGCGCCGTCGCCGCGTTCGGCGCCGCCATCGAGGGTCGCACGGGCGTCGCCGCCGCGTTCGCCCACACGATCGGCGCCTCGGACGGGCGCTACTTCGCCGACGACGGTATCGAGATCATCGTCTTCGGGCCCGGCGACGACGCCGAAGGCCACGCCGCGAACGAATCGGTGCCCATCGCCGCGCTCGTCGACGCGGCCCGCATCCAGATCGAGGCGGTAGACACGCTGTTGGGACTCGACCGCCCCTCAGGGTGAACCGGCGGCAGCGCGCTTCCAACCCCACTCGGCGAGGCGGCGGTTGCTCTCGACGAAGGCGCGGTCCGGGTCGTCCTTGACCACCATCTCCAGGATCGAGAAACCGTCGTAGCCGATTTCGCGCAACGTCTCGGCCACGGCCGCGAAGGGAACGACGCCGGCGCCCACCGGATCGTGGCGATAGACCTCGCGCGTGGTATCCGACAGATGCACCAGCCGCAGCCGGTCCTTGACGAGACCGAGATCGGAAACCGGATCGTCGCCCATGAAGACGCCGTTGGCAGCGTCGTAAAGGATGCCGACGCGATCGTCGCCAAGCGCATCCAGCGCCTTGACGATATCGCGGACGCGGGGAAGGAAGGTGACCGGAACGTTCTCGACGATCAGCGCCGGCCCGTCGTCGCCGGCGTGATCGAGAAACGCGCGCATCGCGTCCAGAAACCACGCAAGCGTCCACTCATAGGGCGCCGGCCAAAGCGGCGACAGCTTTCCCGGGATTACGAGCACGTTTGGAACCCGCCAGTCCCCGGCGAGATCGATCACCCGGTGTATCACGTCCATGGTCTCGCGACGCATGTCGGCGGCGGTCGAGATCAAGTTGTTGTCGATACTGGGGAAGCACAGCGAGGTGATCTCGAGGCCGTCTGCGTCAAGGCGGCTTCGCACCGCGCGCCGCGCGCCTGCGTCCAGCTCGGCCGGCCAGCAGTGCGGCGCCGTAACCAGCACCTCGAACGCGTTGAACCCGAGGCCCGCCAAGTGCACCATGGCGTCGAGCGCGGTGTGGGTGAAGCTATAGGAAAAGGTGTGGGCGCCGACACGAAGCACGCTCATTTCATCCACCTCCCACCTCTCGATGGCAAATAGAAAGAAGGCGCAAACCCATAGACCAGATCGCGGTCGCTCGGAATCGCGCGTGGCGATCCAGCGGGCGCGTGAATCTGGTCTACGCTATCGACGTCGAGCGGATGGGCGCGTTTGATTGGAACCGCGATGGGGCTCCAATCAAACGCGATCCGTTCTAGTCTGCGCCTTCTCGTCTCAAAGCCGTGGCCGGCGCGAATTGGCCGGCTTCGATACCTTCTGCCAACGCGCCTACTGCGCCGCCACGGGGTGCGCCATGCTTTCGGGCGTCAGGCCGATTTGGGCCAAGGCCGCGGCGATCTTCGCGACGTCCTCGTCCACGACCGGCAGGTAAGGCTCGCGCATGAAGCCGCCATTGCGCCCGAGCACGTTCATGCAGGTCTTGAGCACCGACCAGTGGCCGGTCGCACGCGTAAGCTTGACCGACTGGCCCTGGATGACCGCGTAGACGTCGTCGATCAGCTGCTGGGGCCGCCGCGCCTCTTCCCAACGCCCTGCCAACAAGTGGTCGTAGTATTCGACCACGTGGCCGCCCAGGATGTTGGTGATCATGGAGACGCTGCCCACCGCGCCACGCTGCATCGCGGGCAGCAGATAGCTTTCGCGGCCGGCGAAGATGGCGATCTCGTCGGCGTGCGCGCGAAGGGTGTCGATGTTCTGGGGCAGCTCGTTGACGCTGTCCTTGATCGAGACGATCTCGTCGAACTCGAGAAGCTTGCCGATCAGGGACGCGGTAAGGTTCATGCAGCCCCGGGGGGGGTTGTTGTAGAGCATGATCGGCAGGCCGACCGCCGAAAGGCGGCGGAAGAAGTGGACGACCTCGTTCTCGAAGGGCAGCAGGAACGGCGGCGCCAGCGTCATGGAGCCGGCGCACCCCAAGTCCTTGGCGGCTTTTTGCAGCTTCACCGCCGCGCGCGTGCTCATGGCCGACGTTCCGCCGACGATCGGTACCCGGCCCTTTGCGGCGTCCACCGCGATCTCGAAGATCCGGCACCGCTCGGCATCATCGAGCGAGAACCACTCGCCGGTACACCCGGCGACGACGAGGCCGTGACAGCCGTCGGCGATGTGCTGCTCGACCACCTTGCGGAACGCGACCTCGTCGAGATCGCCCTCGCGGGTGAACGGCGTCGCGATCGGGGGAAATATTCCCGTCCAGTCGATTCGTCTTGCCATCAGTCTCTTTTCCTCCGTGAAATTCCGCTAACGGCGGCGTGACACCGCCGCGCCGGGACTTTCGTCCACTATGATCTCGCCCCCCGCGCGCGTCAACGCGAGTGCCGGGCGCTCAGCCGCCGAGCGGTTCCCAGCCCCACTGGGCCATCTTGGCGTGGCTTTCGCGAAACGCGGTGTCGGGGTCGTCCTTGACGATCATCTCGAGCGCGGTCACGCCCTGATACCCGATCTCGCGGAGCGTATCGGCGACCCGCTCGAAGGGCACGATCCCGGTGCCGATCGGCCCGTGCCGGAAGACTTCGGTTCCGGTGTCGGACGCGTCGCACATCCCGAGCCGGTCCTTGACCAGGCGCAGGTCCGCACACGGGTCGTCACCGACGAAGGTGCCGTTGGCGAAGTCGTAGAGAATCCCGACGCTGTCGTCGTCGAGCGCGTCCAGCGCCCGCATCAAGTCGGTGGCGTGCGGGAAGGCGGACATGGGCGCGTTCTCGACCAGGATCCGGGTGCCGGCGCTTTTCGCGTGCTCGGCGAGCTCCTGGAAGGTCTCGATGAAGCACTGCATGGGCAGATCGGGCGGCGGCGGCAAAAGCGGGCTCACCTTGCCCGGGAGGACGACCACGTTGCCGACCCCCCATTCGCCGGCCAGCGTCAGCACCTCCTTCGCCGAATTCACCGTCTCGCGCCGAAGTTCGGACGCGAAGCTGGTCAGGTTGTTGTCGATGCTGGGAAAGCACAACGCCGCGATCTCGAGCCCGCGTTCGGCGAGCTGGCCCGGCATCTCCTTTCGCTCCTGGGCCGAAAGCTGCGGCACCCAGAAGTGCGGCGGGCTCACCAGGACCGTGAACTTGCGGTACCCGATCTCGCCCAGATGGCGCATCGTTTGAAGCGCGTTCATCTGGAACATGTACGACGTGGTAAAGGCGCTGACGGGCATTCCGGCCATGGTTTCTCTCCCCCAAGGGTGTCGTGGGCGGCCGGGCCGGCGTGCCGTTCGGCGACCGGCCGGGCCGCGTCTACAGGGTCCGCTACTGGGCGGCGGCGCGGGCGCCTTCGGCGAACGGGCCAAGCCCGATCTCGGCGAGCGCAGCTTCGAGCCTGGGCCGGTCCTCGGCCGGCAGCGGCAGGAACGGCCGGCGCATGAAGCCGGCGTCCACCCCGCGAATCTTCATACTCTCCTTCATGATCGGCCAGTGGCCCGTGGGTCGGCTCGGCTTGAACGTCTTCGAGAGGCAGATGCCGTAGGCCGCGTCGATAACCCGCCCGTCAACGCGCGATTCGACCCAGCGCCCGGCGGCCAGGTGCTCGTACCAGGTGACCACGTGGCGACCGACCACGTTCATCATCATCGCCGTGATGCCGGCGGCACCGCGCTCGATCATGTCGGGCGCGTAGCCCTCGCGGCCGGGGAAGATGGCAAGCCAGTCGGAATGCCGGTTCGCGGTCTCGATCATCTGTGGCAAACTGAGCGCGCTGTCCTTGATCGCCACAACCTCGTCGATCGCCTTCAGCTCCTCGATCAAGTCGGCATCCAGGTTGTGGTGCCCCTTCTCAGGGATGCTGTAAACCATGATCGGCAGGCCGACCTCGGCGATGTCGGCGTAGTACTGGACGATCTCGACGTTCCGCGGCGCGATGAAGCAGGGCGCCATGATCATGGCCCCGTCGCAGCCCGCGTCCTTGGCGGCCTGGGTTAGCCCGATGGTCTGGTGAGTGGCGATCGCGCAAGTGCCGGCGATCACCTTGGCGCGCCCGTCGATGTGCTCGCGGGCCACGGCGAACAGGCGCGCGCGCTCGGAATCGCCGAGCGAGAACCACTCGCCCGTGCATCCGGCAACGATGATTCCGTCGGCACCTTCGCCAATCAGGTAATCGAGCACCTGGCGGAACCCGGCCTCGTTGATCTCGCCGGTCTCGGTGAACGGTGTAACGGCAGGTGAAAAAACCCCCGTCCAATCAATTCGACGTGCCATGACGTCATCCTCCTCGTTGAATGCGCGGGCGCAGCCTCGTGGGCTGCCCTCGTCCGCAATCGGCGATCGTCGGGAACGCGATCGCCAACTATCGAAGATGCACGCCCGGGCGTCAACGGCCCAGCCGCGCGGGCCCTAACCCTTTTGGATCCGGCTCACAATCTCGTCGAGGGCGCCGGCCGCGAGCGCGCGGATCTCGTCGTCGGTGCGGTCCTGGATGGGGTGGGCCACGAACACGACCGCGGGATCGAAGCCGAGCGCCGAGCCTTGCGCCCGCGCCGCCTCGACGAACTCGGTGGTGGCGACGAAGGCGGACGGAACGCCCCGGCTTTCCAGATCCATGACGTCATGCAAACTGCACGTCGTGCAGGATCCTCAGTCGGCGAGCGCCTCGACGACCACGTCGCAGCGCGTGGCGATCTCTTGGCGCAACGCGAGCGGCGCCGGGCGCGCGAACGTCGGCTTGACGAAACGCGTCGTCTCGAGGCCGCGCGCCGTGAGATGCGATTCGACCGCGTCGAGGAAGACGTCGCTGGTGCGCTTCGAGATGCTCAAGAGACCGATCCTCAGGCCCTCAAGCGAAGGCGGCCGATCGAGAAGCGCGCGGTGCGCGGGCTCCACCTCGGACGTGGGATCGAGTAGGACGCGTGATTCCGTCATGCACTTCCCTCCGTCATTGCGTTACCTCCACCGTTACGGGCTCCGAGCCGGTGGGCCCACTCGCCGACCAGCCGGCGATGATGCCGGCGAAGAAGCCAGCTGTGCCGCCGGCGCGAACCAACAAAAGGCCGCCGGGCCGGAACTTCGAGACCGTCTCGCCGCCGATGTCGGCCGAGACGCCTTCTTCCATGCCGCCGTAGCCTGGCCTCATCTCGGCAATCGGGATCGAAAGCAGCTCGCCCAAGCGGCTGTGCAGTGCGGCCTTCGACCAGCCGGCGCGCTCGAACGCGCGGCCGTGCTCGGGCGCGATCACCATCATGGCGTCGGCGCGCGCGAGCTTGGGATGCAGGACCCCTCGCAGGCACGCGGCATAAGTGCGCGCGAGCGACTCGGGTTTGCGCGAATGGTTGTCGTAGACGGGCTGCACGCCGCAACCGGCAAACAGCGTCACGGTCGAGACGCCGGGCGCGAAGCCGCGTTCGACCGACAAGGGCTCCCAGGCCGAGTTCTCCTCGTCTTCGGCAAAGCACAAGGTGAACTTGCCGGGATTGCCGAGGCACGATTGGTCGACGCCACCCGGCCGGCCGCCGCCCACGTTGCGGACAATCAGCTGCAAGGCGCGCCCGATCGCCGCGTTGGCGCGGTTGCCCTGGCCGAGCGCGTTGCGCCCCGAGCTCATACCGATCTTCTTTGCGATGGGTCCGTTCA
>JASMAE010000409.1 GCA_030754475.1 Rhodospirillales bacterium | reverse complement strand
CGAGATGCTGGGCCTGCGCATGGGCGCGGACGACTACATCACCAAGCCCTTTTCCCAGCGTTTGCTGATCGAGCGGGTTCGCGCCGTCCTGCGCCGCCACGAACGCGCCCGCCCCGAGACCGACGGCGACGGCGAGTTCGTCCGCCGCGGCGAACTCGTGCTCGATTCCTCGCGCCATTTGTGCACTTGGCGGAGTGAGGCCATCAACCTCACCGTCACCGAGTTCCTGCTGGTCAAGGCGCTCGCCAACCGGCCCGGCCACGTCAAGAACCGCGACCAGCTGATCGACGCGGCATACGGCGAACAGATCTATGTGGACGACCGCACCATCGACAGCCACATCAAGCGCGTGCGCAAGAAATTTCGGGACGTGGACCCCGCGTTTGCGCAGATCGAGACGCTTTACGGCATCGGCTACCGCTATCGCGATGGCTGAGGCCCGCGGGCCCACCTGAGGGCGCTGCCATGACCACCATGATGCGTCGTCACCGGCGGGGCCGCGCGGTCTCGCCGATCACGCTGCGCATTCTCGCCGTCAACATCCTCGCGCTCGCGATCCTTCTCGCCGGCATGCTCTATCTCGGTGCGTACCGGCGCAGCCTGATCGAAGGCGAACTTGCGGCGCTCGGCGTCCAGGCCGAATTGTTCGCAGCCGCCTTGGGCGAAGGCGCGGTCGGCCCGGCGCCATCGGAATCCGACGGCGAAACGGCCCAACGGTTGGCACCCGAGGCCGCGCGCCAAATCCTCAGGCGCATGGTGGAAACGTCCGGCGTGCGGGCCCGGCTCTTTGCCGGCGACGGCGCTTTGCTGGTCGACAGCCGCGAGCTTGCGGCGCCCACGGGCAGCGTCGAGATCGAGGAGCTTCCGCCGCCCCGGGCGGACACCGGGTTCGCGCACGCGCTATCGAACCTGTTCGATCGGGCGCTGCACTGGCTTCCCGGCACGGGCGACATGCCGCCCTATCGGGAAAGCGCGCCCCAGGTCGCGGGCGACTACGACGAAGTGGTCCAGGCGCTGGGCGGCGAGCCCGCAGGCGCCGCGCGCGGTGACGCGCCGGCCGGCATGGTCATCAGCGCCGCGGTCCCGGTCCAGCGCTACAAACGGGTGCTGGGCGCGTTGATGCTGTCGAAGGGTTCGCGCGACATCGAGGCGGCGCTCCTCGAGGTGCGCGTCGGCATTGTCGAGGTGTTTGCGGTCGTCCTCGGCGTGACCGTGCTGCTTTCGCTCTATCTCGCCGGAACCATCGCGCGGCCGATCCGGCGCCTCGCGGCCGCCGCCGAAAGGGTCCGCGCCCAACCAAAGCACCGCCATGCGATCCCCGATTTCGGGCACCGCGACGACGAGATCGGCGAGTTGGCTGACGCGCTTCGCGACATGACCGTGGCGCTTTGGCAACGCATGGACGCGATCGAGGGGTTCGCCGCCGACGTCGCCCACGAGATCAAGAATCCGCTCACCTCGCTCCGCAGCGCGGTCGAGACCGCGGCGCGCGTTACGGATGCGGACCAGCGCCGGCGCCTGTTCGCGATCATTCTCGACGACGTGCAACGGATCGACCGGCTGATCACCGACATCTCGCAGGCGTCCCGGCTGGACGCGGAGCTGTCGCGCGCCGAAACGGGACCCGTCGACGTCACCCGGATGCTGGCGACCCTGGTCGCGGTCCACACCACCACCACGTGCGACGGGGCGCCCCGGCTGCGCCTCGCGGCCGAGAACGCATCGGGCCTCGTGGTCAACGGGATCGAGGGCCGCCTGGTCCAGGTGTTCAACAACCTGATCGCAAACGCGGAATCCTTCAGTCCGCCCGGCGGCCGCATCACCCTGGACGCGCGCAAGGAAAACGGCGCCGTCACCATCTGCGTCGAGGACGAGGGGCCGGGCATCCCCGGCGGCAAGGAAGACGCGATCTTCGATCGCTTCTATTCGGAGCGCCCGCCGGGCGAAAAGTTCGGGATTCACTCGGGTCTCGGGCTTAGCATTTCGAAGCAGATCGTCGCGTCCCACGACGGCACGCTGACGGCTGAGAACCTCCGCGACGAATCGGGGCGCGTCCGGGGCACCCGGTTCACGGTCCGCCTGCCGACCGAATAGTGCGTTGCACCCGTAGGCCGCATCTGTTGACAGCCGCCGAACGTCGTCACAGGCTCTGCCCCATCATGGTTCGCGTTCACGCAACCTGTGTCGCGGTCGACGGAAATAGCGTACTTTTGCGCGGTCCGCCGGGGTGCGGAAAATCCGATCTGGCGCTGCGCTTGATCGATTCTGGCGCGCGCCTGATCGCGGACGACCAGACCGAACTCAGATTAATCGCCGACCACCTCGAGGCCCGTGCGCCATCCAAGATCGCCGGCCTTCTCGAGGTGCGCGGCGTCGGCGTGATGCCGACCGACAACTTGCCGGCGGCCCCGCTTTCCGCAGTCATCGATCTTGTCGCGAGCGATGCGGTCGAGCGGGTTCCCGAGGCCGAACGCTGCGTCTACCTCGGAGTGTCCGTTCCGTTGTTCCGACTGTCTGCGTTCGAGGCGTCCGCGCCGGCCAAGGTTCGCCTTGCCGTCAAGGTCGCCACTGGCCTAATAATGCCGGTTCCATGAGCGAGCGGGTCTCCACCGTCACGCCGAAGGGACGCCGGGGGCGGTCTCTCTCCGACGAAGAAACGCCCGCCGCGGACGGCAAGCTTCGCGTCCTGTTGATCACCGGCATGTCCGGGGCCGGCAAGACGTCGGCGCTCAAATCCCTGGAGGACCTTGGCTACGAGGCCGTGGACAATCTTCCGTTGACCTTGTTGCAGAGCCTCGTTCTGCCGCGCCGGCCCGAGCGCGCGTCGGCAAAGGCATTCAAACCGGTCGCGATCGGCGTGGACGTTCGCACCCGGGATTTCGGAGTCGCGCCCATCATGCGGGAAGTGGACCGTTTGTCGGCCGAGCCCGAGATCGACGCAAGCGTCCTTTTCCTGGACTGCGACGACGAGGAGCTGATGCGACGCTATGCGGGGACGCGCCACCGCCATCCGCTCGCCCTCGACCGCCCCATTCGCGACGGCATCGACCACGAACGCCGCCTGGTCGCGGGCCTGCGCGATCGGGCCGACGTGGTGGTCGACACCACCCGCCTCGATCCGGGGTCGCTCAAGCGCATCCTCGAAGGCCACTTCGGCGCGGGCGCCGGCGAGCGCCTCAGCATCTTCGTCACCTCATTCGCCTTTCGCCGCGGATTGCCCCGCGAGGCCGATCTGGTCTTCGACGTCCGCTTCCTCTCCAACCCCCACTACGAGCCGGCCCTGCGTCCCTTGGACGGCCGCGACGCCTCGGTGGCGGCGTTCATCGAGCGCGACCCCGGCCTCGCGCCACTCTTCGACGGTTTGACCGGGATGTTGTCCGCGCTCCTGCCCCGCTACGCGGCCGAAGGCAAGAGCTACCTGACGGTCGCGCTCGGGTGCACGGGTGGGCGCCACCGATCGGTCTTCGTGGCCGAACGGCTGGCGTCCTGGCTCGCGGAACACGATGAGACCGTGCGCGTGCACCACCGCGATCTCGACGCGCCGACGCCGGGCGCGTCCGCCAAGGGAGGCGCTGAGAAGTCATGATCGGAATCGTGATCGTTACGCACGGCCGGCTTGCCGAGGAGCTGGTGGCGGCCATGGAACACGTGGTCGGCCCCCAGGGCAAGGTGGCTACCGTCTGCATCGCGCCGGACGACGATATCGAGGAGCGGCGTATCCAAATACTCGATAGCGTCGCCGACGCGGATGAGGGCACGGGCGTCATTCTTCTCACCGACATGTTCGGGGGGACGCCATCGAACCTCGCCATCTCCATCATGGACAAGGCCAATGTCGAGGTGATCGCGGGCGTCAACCTGCCGATGCTGATCAAGCTCGCCAGCGTTCGCGACGAAACCCTCGCCGCCGCCGCCGTCAGCGCCCAAGAGGCGGGACGCAAGTACATCAACATCGCGTCCAGCCTGCTCGATCAAAAGCGCGAATGACCGACGATGGACGCCAGCCGCGACGCGGGCCGCGCGTGCGCCGGCACCGAGTCGCGATCAGCAACCTGCGCGGTCTGCACGCCCGCGCCGCCGCCTTGTTCGTCAAGACGGCGTCTGCCTTCGACGCCGAGGTGAGCGTGCGCAAGGACTCCGATACCGTATCGGGCGTCTCCATCATGGGTCTCATGATGCTGGCCGCGGGCCGGGGCAGCGAAATCACGCTCATCGCCAAGGGGCCCGAGGCCGAACAAGCCGTTCACGCGCTGTCCGCGCTGATCGAAGCCAACTTTCAAGAGGAGTGAGGGCGCGGATCTCGGGCCGTGTGCCGCGCCTTGCGGCCCGCCGGGACGCCTGATAGACCAGATCGCGGTCGCTCGGAATCGCGTGTGGCGATCCGCCGACCACGTGAATCTGGTCTACACTATCGAAATCGAGCGCATTCACGCGTTTGATTGGAACCGTGATGCGGTTCCAATCAAACGCGATCCGCTCTAGAAACGGCCCCGAACCGCACGCCACCGCCAAGGGAAAGACCGCATGAACGCCGAGACCGACTACAGAATCGCCGACATCGAACTCGCCGAGTGGGGACGCAAGGAGATCGCTATCGCCGAGACCGAAATGCCGGGCCTGATGGCGCTTCGGGACGAGTTCGGAAAGCAAGGCCCCCTCGCCGGCGCGCGCGTCACGGGGTGCCTGCACATGACCATCCAGACGGCCGTGCTCATCGAAACCCTGATCGCGCTCGGGGCCGAGATCCGGTGGAGCTCGTGCAACATCTTCTCGACCCAGGACCATGCCGCGGCCGCGATCGCGGCACGAGGGATCCCCGTGTTCGCATGGAAGGGCGAGACCGAGGACGAGTACTGGTCGTGCGTCGAGAAATCCATCCTCGGCCCCGGCGACTGGCGCCCGAACATGCTGCTCGACGACGGCGGCGACTTGACGCAGGTGATGCACGAACGCCACGCCGAGTGGTTGACCGAGGTGCGCGGCCTGTCCGAGGAAACCACCACCGGCGTCCACCGGCTATACGAGATGGAGCGCGACGGGCGCCTCATGGTGCCTGCGTTCAACGTCAACGATTCGGTCACCAAGTCGAAGTTCGACAATCTTTACGGGTGCCGCGAAAGCCTGGTGGACGGGATCAAGCGCGCCACCGACGTGATGCTCGCGGGCAAGATCGTGGTGATCTGCGGTTACGGCGATGTCGGCAAGGGATGCGCGCAGGCGCTCCGCGGCCAGGGCGCGCGGGTGCTGATCACCGAGATCGATCCGATCTGTGCGCTGCAGGCCGCCATGGAAGGGTACGAGGTGGTCGAGATGGACGAGGCCGCGGCCGCGGCCGACATCATCGTGACCGCCACCGGGAACATCCGAGTCGTCACCATCGACCACATCCGGCGCATGAAGGATCGCGCGATCCTTTGCAACATCGGTCACTTCGACAAGGAAATCGAAGTGGACGCGCTTCGCAACTACAAATGGAACAACGTCAAACCCCAGGTCGACGAAATCGAGTTTCCGGACGGCAAGCGCGTCATCCTTCTCGCCGAAGGCCGCCTCGTGAACCTGGGGTGCGCGACCGGGCACCCGAGCTTCGTCATGAGCGCGTCGTTCACCAACCAGGTCCTCGCCCAGATCGAGCTGTGGACCAATGCGGAAGCGTACGAAAACAAGGTGTACGTGCTTCCCAAGCACTTGGACGAGAAGGTCGCGCGGCTTCACATCGACAAGCTGGGCATCGCGCTGACGCGCCTGACTCCCGAGCAATCCGACTACATCGGCGTCCCCCGCGACGGCCCCTACAAGCCCGACTACTACCGATACTGAGGGTCGCGGCCCCGCCCCAAGACGCCATCGTCGCTTGTCGGGGCCTGCCCGGGGAGAATAAGATTCGGTGTCGCGCGGACGGCACCGAGACCGCCGCGCAATGGCTGAGACATCGGTTTCGCAATGGCCACGTTCACGGCTTTCCTGATCGGCGTCCTGTGTCCGGCGATCGCCGTGCTGCCGCTTCTGCTGCGGCTGCGACGCCGACTGGACGCGGCCAACGAACGTGTGCACCGCCTTGAAGCCGAAACCGAGACCGAACGCGGAATCGTCGCCGCCGTGCCGGACGGCGTCTTCACGTGGCACCGTGAAAGCGGGCGCGAGACCTGTTCCCGACGCCTGGCGGTGCTGTTGAACCTTGCCGCCGGGACCCGGGCCACGTTCGCCGACGTTCTCGGTTGCTTCGAAGACGCGGCGGCGGACGCGCTGATGCGCGCGGTCGACGACCTCAGAGGCCGGGGCGACGCCTTCGAAATCACGCTGCCGCTTGCCCACACCGAGCGGTCGGTCCTGGCGGCCGGGTCGCGAGCGGTACATGCCGACGACGGGCGGGTTCTTGCCGATGTTCTCTGGGTTCGCGACGCCGGAGTCGCGCGGGCCCCGTCTCAGGACTCGGAAACGGCGATGGCGCCGGCGCCCGACGCGACGGACGGTGACCTCCACGCGATCTTCGATTCCGTGCCCATGGCGCTTTGGCTTCGCGACGGGGACCTCGCGGTCACGCTCGCGAGCCCGGCCTCGGCGGGCATCCCGGAGTCCGCGCCGGCAGCCGCGCTCGCCGCCCGCGCCCGAGCCGAGCGACGGCGGCTCACCGAGCGCGTCACGCTTCCTGGCGCCCAGGGAGGACGCGTATTCGACATCTCGGAAGCACCCCTCGGCGGTGGCCGGCTTTCGCTCGGCATGGCCCTCGCGCCGGCGGCGGAGACGGCCCCCGATCAAGCACGCGGGGCCGTCGCGCCCGCCCAGGTGCTCGAGAACCTGTCCACCGGTGTCGCCGTGTTCGACGGTGACACCCGGCTCGCATTTTTCAATCCGGCGTTCGCCGATCTTTGGGCGCTCGATTCGGATTGGCTCGCGACACGGCCTCCGTACGGAGAAATTCTCGAGCGCCTCCGCGCCCAGCGTCGCCTGCCGGAATACGCCGATTTCAAGGCGTTCAAGGAGCAACAGCTCGCCCAGTTCAACGGTCTGAACGCGCCCGTGGAAACCTTGATGCACCGCCCCGACGGCGCCACGGTGCGCGCACTCGTCGCGACCAGGTTCGGCGGCGGCCTGGTGGTGACCCACGAGGACCTGAGCGAACGGCTCGCGCTCGAGCGATCGTTCCGCGAGTTGACCGCCGTCCAACGCGAGACGATCGACAATCTCCACGAAGGGATCGCCGTCTTCGGGAGCGACGGGCGTCTCAAGCTCAGCAACCCGACCTTTCGTACCCTGTGGAACTTGGATGCGGCGGCGGAGGCGGACGGGTTCCACATCACGGACTTCGTCGAGCGCATGAGACCCCTCCTGGCTCCCGACGCAGCCGATTGGACCGAGTACGCGCGCCGCATCACCGCGCGCTTGATCGGGCGCGAGCGGTCCGCCGGCCGCCTGATTCGCAGCGACGGGACGGTGATCGACTACGCCAACGTACCGCTTCCCGACGGCGCGCTCTTGATCAGCTATCTGGACGTGACCGACGG
>JASMAE010000408.1 GCA_030754475.1 Rhodospirillales bacterium | reverse complement strand
GTGCCGCCGGCGAAGACGACCAGAAGCAAGACGGCGAAGAGAAAGCTGGGGACCGCGTAGCCGACGATGATGATGCCGCTGGTCCAGATGTCGAACCGGCTGCCGTCGCGCACCGCCTTGGTGATGCCAAGCGGAATCGAGATCATATAGACCAGCAAGGTCGTCCAAACGCCGAGCGAGATGGAAACCGGCATCTTGTCGAGGACCAGCGCCACCACGGGTCGGTCATGAAAGAAGCTGTCGCCGAAGTCGAAGACCGCGTAATTCAAAACCATCTGAAAAAAGCGGACGTGCATCGGCTTGTCGAAGCCGTACATGCGCTCGATCTCGGCGATGAACTCAGGGTCCAGTCCTTGGGCGCCGCGATATTTGCCGCGCGGACCCGCGCTGCCCTCACCTTGCCCGCGCGGGGCGCGCGCCTCCAGCGTCTCGCCGGTGCCGGCCCGGGTCACGCGTTCGGTGATTTCCGTGCCCTCGCCCGTGAGCTGGCCGATCAATTGCTCGACGGGCCCGCCGGGAGCGGCCTGGATGACCACGAAGTTGATGATCATGATGCCCAGCAGGGTCGGCGGGACCAGGAGAAGGCGACGGACGATGTAAGCGAACATGGCGGCGCTCAGCCCGTGGACCCGCGCCGGAGCACGCGTCGGAAAACAACGAAGCCGAGGACCAGAAGGCCGGAGAAGACGGCCAGCACGATCATGGTTCCCGGCGTGTCACCTTGCTCTTTCTCCTCGGCCAGCGGCTCCGATTCCTTGCGCGCATCCAGCGCCGACGCCTTGGCGGAGTCGATCCACCAATAGCTCAGGCTGGTCCCGTTCTTCGGCGTGACCGCGGGCCGGGCGAACTTGTTCCAATAGGCGATGCGCTGGGTGCGCGAGTGCCATTGCGGAATCACGTAGTGAGCCCAAAGAAGCACACGGTCCAGCGCGCGCGTGCGTGCAACCAGGCTTTCCCTGTCCGGCGCCGAGATGATCAGTTCGATCAGTTCGTCGATCGCCGGGTCCTTGATGCCGGCGAAGTTCCGTCCGCCCGGCGAATCGGCCGCCGCCGAGCCCCAGAAATCGCGCTGCTCGTTGCCCGGCGAATCCGACTGACCCCAGCGGGCGACGATCACGTCGAAGTCGAATTCGCGCAGCCGGTTGATGTACTGGGATCGGTCGATGAGACGGACGCGGACGTCGATCCCCAGCCTGCCCAGGTTGCGCTTGAAGGGAAGCACGATGCGCTCGAACGCCGGCGACACCAAGAGGATCTCAAAATTCATGCCCTCGCCGGTCTCGGCGTTGACCAGCTTCGAATCGCGCACCACCCACCCGGCTTCGGCCAATAGCGCGAAGGCCGCGCGCAGGTTCGCGCGCGGCCAGCCGGACCCATCGGTTGGCGGCGCAACGTAGGTCTCCGAGAAGACCTCGTTCGGAATGCGGCCACGGAAGCAATCGAGGATATCCATCTCCTCGCCTGCGGGCAGGCCCGAGGACGCCAGTTCGGAATTGGAGAAAAAGCTTTCGGTGCGCGCGTACTGGCTGAAGAACAGGTTGCGGTTGGACCACTCGAAGTCGAAGGCATAGGCGAGTGCGCGGCGCACCCGGGCATCCGCGAACACCGGCCGGCGGTTGTTCATTACGAACGCCTGCATGCCGGTTGGCCTTTGATGGGGGACCTCCTCGAGCTTCAGCCAACCCTCGCGAACCCTCGGAACGTCGTAGTCCAGCGCCCAGGCCTTGGCTTGATTCTCCTCACGGTAGTCGATGTGCCCCGCTTTGAGGGCGAGGCGAATCACCGTGGGATCGCGATAGTAGTCGTAGCGGATGCGATCGAAGTTGTTTCGGCCGCGGTTGACCGCGAGGTCCTTGCCCCAATAGTCCTCGACCCGTTCGACGATTACGTTGCGGCCCGGATCGAAATCGACGATCCGGTAAGGACCGCTTCCCAAGGGTGGCTCCAGGGTGGTCTTCTCGAAGTCGCGGCCCTCCCAATAGTGCTTGGGCAGGATCGGTAGCTGGCCCACGATCAGCGGAAGCTCGCGGTTGATCCGTTCGCCGACGGCGATTCTGTCGCGGCATTCCGCGGGCAGGATCAACGGGCGCCGCGCCGTCTGCGCGACCGCGCGGTCGATCGGGGCGCCGAAGACGAACCGCACCCGACGCGGTCCCAGCTTTTCCACCTTTTCGATGCTGCTGTAATAAAAGCGATAAAACGGTTGGCCCTTGGCCTTCAGCGTCTCGAACGAGAAGATCACGTCGTCGGCGGTGATCGGCTGGCCGTCGTGCCAGCGCGCTTCCTCGCGCAGCGTGAACGTGACCCACGAACGGTCGTCTGGCCATTCGATGGACTCGGCGATCAGCCCGTATTCGGTAAAGGCCTCGTCGGCACTGGAGACGGTCAAGGATTCGATCGCGCTTCCCGCGCCCGGCACCCCCTTGATGATAAAGGGATTGAAGCTGTCGAACGTGCCCTGTACGCCGAGCACCACCGCGCCGCCCTTGGGCGCGTCCGGGTTGACGTAGTCGAAGTGTTCGAACGCGGGCCCGTACTTGGCCTCGCCGTGCATGGCCATGGCGTGCGAGACGCGGACTCGCTCTTCGCCGGCGGCACCGGCCCACGCCAGGGTGGCGATCACGAGCGCGGCCCCGAAAGGGGCGATGGTGCCTGCCATGGTTTCCCCAATCCGCCTCAACGGCGGTCCATGGGCCAATATTGTCGGGACTGGGGCGTCGGGATCAAGAGCCGCGTTCCTCACGTGCCCACGAACGCGCGCGGTCTTCAGCCCCGGCCGCCGCCTTCGGCGAGGATGCCGAGCGCGGCCGCGTGCGTCCGGCCGTCGCCGGCGGCGATCACGCGGCCGTCCGATGCGAGATCGAGAGCACGGCCGGCCCAGTCGGACATCACCCCGCCCGCGCCGCTCACCACCGGAACCAGGGCCATGTAGTCGTAGGGCTCGAGATCGCCTTCGACCACCAAGTCGACGAAGCCGCTGGCCAACAGCCCGTAGGCGTAGCATTCACCGCCGTAGACCGTGCGCCGAACGCGCCCTCGCAAGTTCTCGAAAGCCCGCAGATCGGGACCCTCGAACATCTGCGGCGAGGTGGTGTACAGCCAAGCCTGGTCGAGCGCGGGACAGCTTCGGGTGGTGACCGTCTCGCCGTTGAAACGGGTGGGCTGGCCCGCGACCCCGACCCAGCGTTCCTCGAGAATCGGTTGGTCGATCACGCCGAGGACCGGCGCGCCGCCGCGCGCCAGCGCGATCAGCACGCCGAACGTGGGCTTTCCGGTGACGTAGGCTTGCGTTCCGTCGAGAGGGTCGAGCACCCAGACGTACTCGGATTCCGCGCGGACGGTTCCGTATTCTTCGCCGACAATCCCGTGATCGGGGACCTCGGCCTCGAGGATCTCGCGCATGGCGGCCTCGCTCTCGCGGTCAGCATCCGAGACGGGGCTCGCGTCGGCCTTGTACTGGATTGCGACGCCGGACCGGTAATGGCGTTTCAGGATCGGGCCGGCGGCATCTGCGAGCCGCCCGGCCAACTCGACAAACGCCCCGGGCACAGCGGCTTCGGCCGCGGTGCTCATGGAAGGGGCTCCGGCGAATCCGAGAGAGAGCGCAGATACGCGATCACGCCCGCTCGGTC
>JASMAE010000407.1 GCA_030754475.1 Rhodospirillales bacterium | reverse complement strand
GCCGATCAGCCGGCCTTTTCTTTGGTGCAGGCGATTGACGATTCGCGCGCGCCGGCTGCCGTTGCTTTCCATTTGGTGCATGAGGGGGCGCGAGGCTGCAGTCAACGCGGTTTCCGAGCCGGAGAAGAACGCCGACAAGATCAGAAGGACGCCGATGGCACTCAGGGAAACGAGCATGGGTCTACTCTCGGAGTTGTGAAATCGATTGTGGTCGCGCTCGGCGCCTGCCGGCTTGTGCGCCGGCGGCGCGCGGTCAAACGCGCAACGCGTCTTCGAGCAGGGTGCGCACCGTTCCGATCTCGACCGCCGAGCTCGTGAACGCCTCGCCGATGCCGCGCGCAAGCACGAACGTGAGTGCCCCACCGAGCGCCTTCTTGTCGTGCGCCATGTGCTCGAGCAAGCTATCTGCGGTCCATGACGCGTCCGCGAGGCCCTCGAGTCCGACCCTAAGGCCCCTCTCGGCAAAGTGGCGGCGGACCCGTTCGGCGTCGTCGCTGGGGCAGAAGCCGAGGCGAACGGACAGCTCGAACGCGAGCACCATGCCGATCGCGACCGCCTCTCCGTGGAGCAGTGTCGTCCCGTAGGCGGTTTCCGCTTCGAACGCGTGCGCGAACGTATGTCCGAGATTGAGGAGTTGCCGGCGGCCCGCTTCGCGTTCGTCGCCGGCGACGATGGCCGCCTTGGCCGCGCAGCACGTCACCACCGCATGGCGGCGCGCCGCGTGATCGCCTTCGTACAGCGCTGCTCCCTCTCGTTCGAGCCACGAGAAGAAATCGGCGTCGCCGAGAAGACCGTACTTGACCACTTCGGCGTAGCCGGCGAGGAATTCGCGGGTCGAAAGCGTCTCCAGGGTTGCGATGTCCGCAAGCACCAGGCGCGGCTGGTGAAAGGCGCCGAGCAAGTTTTTTCCGTGGCGGGTGTTGACCGCCGTCTTACCGCCCACGGCGCTGTCCACCTGGGCGAGAAGCGTGGTCGGAATCTGAACGTAGTCGATCCCGCGCAACACGATCGACGCGGCGAAGCCCGCGATGTCGCCGACCACGCCGCCGCCGAGCGCCACCAGAATGCACGCGCGGTCGATCCGGAATTCGAGAAGGCGATCGGCGAGATCGCCTAGGTGACGAAGGTCCTTGGTGTGCTCGCCCTGCGGAAGCACGATCTCTTCGGTAGTCAGCCCGGCGTCTTCGAGGCTCGCTCGAACCGCGTCCAAATAAAGCGGCGCCACCACCTCGTTCGTCACGACGGCGCAGCGTCGACCCCGGGCCACGGCGCCCACGTGGCGCCCGGTTTCCGCCAGCAGCCCTTGGCCGACGAGGATGTCATAACCGCGCGCCGGCAGATCGACGCGCACCGTCTCGTAATCCGCGGCGGGCTTTTCGCGGGAGAGATTCAAGGTCGCTTCTGGTCCCCTTCGGCGGCCGCGACATCGAGTTCCCCAAGGGCGTCGAGGATCTGATTCACGGTGTTTTCCGGAGGCTCATCGCCGGTATCGACGGTGATGTCGGCGCGCGCGTAGACGGGGTAGCGTTCCTCGATCAGTTGTTCGAGTTTCGTCTTGGGATCGACGTTTTTCAGCAGCGGACGCCCGCCGCGCCGGCCGATCCGCTTGACCAGGATTTCGAGTTCGGCGCGAAGCCACACGGAAATGGCGTGCTCGGCGACCTTTTCGCGGGTCTGGCGGTCGATCCACGAGCCGCCGCCCGTGGCCAGCACCTTGAGCTCGCCTTCGAGGAGGCGGGAGATGACGCGTCGTTCGCCCTCGCGAAAGGCGACCTCTCCATAAACCTCGAAGATGTCTTCGATCGAGCAGCCCGCCGCTTCGGCGATTTCGGAATCGGCATCGATAAACGGCAATCCGAGGTGGCGCGCGAGTCGACGCCCGACACTGGACTTCCCTGAGCCCATCAACCCCACGAGAACCACGGTTTTGGGAAACGGTCGGGACAGAGACGTCGTCATCACCGGTACAAGTTTGCTTCGCGGCGCCAGACCGACCGTTGAAAGTGGCTAACGGAGCCGGTACAGTGCCGAAAAATTGCCATGATCGGAACCTAGCATAAACGCATTCGACTGTCGTCAAACCGCGTGCGCGCGGTCGCGAATCGCCCGCTTCAGACGGCGATGACGGCGGTCCCAGGGAGAATACGCGGGTGCGTGCCGGCGGCGCGCGCCGCGTGGAGGCGCCCGATGATCCGGCGAGGGCGGGCGTTGGGACCAACGGACAAAGCCTGGGTGCGGGGATGAAAAGGATTTCGAGGCTGGTTCTCTTTCTGATCGCCGTCGTCATCGCGGGTGGAGCGGTGTTCCTCGTGACGTGGGACATTCCCGCCCCTCTTGTGACCATCGAAAAGGTCCTTCCGGATGACCGCTTCCCGCATTAGTCGCAGGACGCGATGGCTCGGCGTGGTTTTATTCGTCGGTGTCCTCGCGATCGTCGCCGCCCGATCGGCGGCGCCCCTGGCCCAGGACGCCGGTCTGGGCGAAAGGACGGGTGGGCCGCTGTTGCTGCGCCCGCCCGCCACATCGCAGCCGCCCCCGGGGCCGGCGGGCGGGCGGGAACCGGCGCTTGACGCACCCGCCGCGGCGCCCGTGCTTGGTGGTGCGCGAACATTTCCCGATGTGCCGGCGAGACAATCGCCGGTGCGCGACCTCGCCATCGGCGTGAACGTTGACGCGCTACGCACGATTCACCCCGATTCGTCGGGAGCGCTGACGCTGGCCAGCGGCGGCTTCGGTGTCGAGACCTGGAAGCGGACGTCGCGCCCCCTTGCCGACGCGCTGATAGCCGGACTGCCGGTCGCCACGACCTCGCCCGCCATGCGCGCCCTCATGCGACGTTTGTTGCTCTCGGTAGCGACGCCGCCGGAAGGTGAGGCCGCGCCCGGAAGTTTCGTGGCGCTGCGGGCGAAGTCGCTCGCGGCCATGGGGGACCTCGAGGGCGTCAACGCGCTTCTCGATGCCATTCCAAGTCCGCTCGTCAACGACGAACTCGTGCGCATCGAGGCCGATTCGCGCTTTCTCGCCAACGACAACGCCCGCGCCTGCGCGCTTGCCGCCGGGCAAATCGGTCTCGGCGACAACCCCTATTGGCAAAAGGCCTACGTGTTTTGCCAGGCGCTTGCCGACCAGCACGACATGGCCGCGCTCGGGGTGGCGTTGATGCGCGATGCCGGCGAAGACGACGCCGCGTTCTTCGCGCTCGTCGACGCCTTGTCGATGGGGCACGGGGTCGTCATCGAGAACCTGCCGGACGCCTCGCCGCTTCACCTCGCGATGGCGCGCGCGGCAAAGGCGCAACTACCGGCCGACGTCGTCGCCTCGAACAGGCCCGGCGTGCTCAGGGCTGTCGCGACCAGTCCCAACGCCCCGGTGGAGATGCGCCTTGAAGCGGCGGAACGGGCCGAGGCCGCCGGCGCCCTGTCCGTCGGAACATTGCGCCAGCTCTACACGAGCGTCGCGTTCTCGGAAGACGATCTCGCCAACCCTCTGTCTAAGACGGAAGCCGAAACCGGTCCGTTGAGCCGGGCGCTGTTGTATCGCACGGCGCTGGTGCAGACGGTTCCGACGGCCAAGGCGGAAGTCGTGGTACGGGCGCTGGAGTTGGGGCGCGAAGGGGATCGCTACTCCTCGACCGTCCGGGCGTTCCTGCCCGTGATCCGCCAGATCGCCCCGTCCACCGTGCTCGTGTGGTTCGCACCCGAGGCCGTCCGCGCCTTCCTCGGCGCCGGCGAATACCAACCGGCGTTGGAATGGCTCGAGTTGCTGCGTGGCGATGCGATGTTCAACGCGAGTTCGGCCGCGACCATGGACGAGCTTACGGTCCTTATCCTGCTCGCCGATCTCGACCAAAGGGCGGAAGGGGCCGCTCCCGCCCTCGAGCGCTGGTGGCGCGGCGAGGGCAACGCGGCGACAAGCAACGCGGCGGTGCTGTTCACCCTTTTCGAATCGTTGGGCGCCGAGATACCGACCCCGTTGTGGGAGGAACTTCTGATGGACGCGCCGCTGGTGACCGCCGCCGTCCCGAGCCCGGCCCATTGGTCGACGCTGGCGGCCGCGGCGCGATCCGGGCGGGTGGGGGAGACGGTCCTGCTGGCGCTCTTGTCGCTGGGGGAGGGCGGACCAGGGCACGCCAATCCGGTGGTCCTCGGTCACGTGCTCCGAAGCCTCGTGGCGATCGGACTCGAAATAGAGGCGCGCGCGATCGCGGTCGAAGCGGCGCTCG
>JASMAE010000406.1 GCA_030754475.1 Rhodospirillales bacterium | reverse complement strand
GCGCGCCACGGGCTCGCGGCGCACGGGATCAGGCTGGCGAACGTCGGCCTCGATCTCGGCACCATGATGAAGCGCAAGGACACCGTCGTCGAAGAGCTGACCAAGGGGATCGAATACCTGCTCAAGAAGAACAAAGTGACCCACGTCGTCGGCACGGCCGTCATCACCGGCCCCGGTCAGGTGACGGTCGCCAAAAGCCCGCGCGCAAAAAAAACGATCCTGGAAGCCGAAAACCTGCTGATCGCCACCGGCTCCGACGTGGTCGCGCTTCCCGGCGTCGCGATCGACGAGGCGCGCATCGTGAGCTCCACGGGCGCCCTGGCCTTGAAGCGCGTTCCCAAGACGCTGGTGGTCGTGGGCGCCGGCTACATCGGCCTCGAGCTCGGCTCGGTCTGGCGGCGTCTGGGGTCGGACGTCACGGTGATCGAGTTCCTCGACCACATCCTTCCCGGCATGGACCGCGAGGTCTCGCGCCACATGCAGCGCATCCTCGAGAAACAGGGGCTCTCGTTCCGGCTCGCGAGCAAGGTGGCGCACGCCAAGGCGAACAGAGGCGGCGTGACACTCGGCATCGAACCGGCGGACGGCGGCAAGGCCACCACCGTGAAGGCCGACGTGGTGCTCGTTTCCGTCGGGCGCCGGCCCTACACCGCGGGCCTCGGCCTCGAGACCGTGGGCGTCGCGACCGACGCGCGCGGGTTCGTCCATGTGGACTCGGATTTCCAGACCAACGTCGCCGGAATCTTCGCCATCGGCGACGTCATCGGCGGCGCCATGCTGGCCCACAAGGCCGAGGACGAAGGCGTTGCGGTCGCCGAGATCCTCGCCGGTCAGGCGGGCCACGTGAACTACGAGGCGGTTCCGGGCGTCGTCTACACCTGGCCGGAGGCGGCGGCGCTCGGCAAGACCGAGGACGCGCTCAAGGCCGACGGCGTCGCCTATGTGGTCGGAAAGTTCCCGTTCACAGCGAATGCGCGCGCGCGCTGCAACGCCGCCACCGACGGCTTCGTCAAGATCCTCGCCGACGCCGCCACGGACCGCATCCTGGGCGTCCACATCATCGGACCCGAGGCCGGCGATCTGATCCAAGAGGCGGTGATCGCCATGGAGTTCGGCGCCTCGGCCGAGGACCTAGCGCGCAGCTGTCACGGCCATCCCGGACTCGCCGAATCGATCAAGGAAGCGGCGTTGGCCGTCGCCGGGCGCGCCATCCACATTTAGACCGGTCCGCGCGCGTGGAATCGCACCGGCCGACAAAACGAATAAAGCGCTAGCGGATCGCCGATGAGCCCCGCCCCTTCGTCCGCCGTCCTGATCACCGCCATGTGCGTCGGGCTGTTCTTCAGCGTCCTCGGGTTCGCGGCGTTTCCCGCCCTCATGCCCGTCTTCTTCGACGAATGGGGCCTCGACAATACCGAGGCCGGGTGGGTCAACGGGCTCTACTTCCTCGGCTACCTCTTGGCCGTACCTGCGCTCGTCGGCGCCACCGACCGCATCGACACCCGGCGCGTGTTCATCGCCTCGCTTTTGGTGAGCACATGTACGGCGTTCGGTTTCGCGGCGTTCGCGCAAGGGTTCTGGACGGCGAGCGCGTTCCGTGTCCTGGCGGGAGTGGGCCTCGCCGGCACCTTCCTTCCCGGCATGCGCCTTCTCGTCGAGCGCCTCGAAGGGCGCACCCAGTATCGCGCCGTCGCCTATTTCGCGGCCGCATTCGGAATCGGGGCCTCGGTGTCCTACGTGTTGGCGGGCGAGATCGAGGCCCGGTTCGGCTGGCCGTGGGCCTTCGCCGCGACCGGCCCCGGCCCGCTGGTGCAGATCGTGATCGCGCTCGTCTTCGTCAGGGGTGCAGCGCGGCCGACGGGGACCGGTTCCCGGTCCGGGTTCCCCAACTTCCGCGCGGTGCTCGCCAACCGCCGGGTCATGGGATACGTGCTCGCCGGCACCGGGCATCTGTGGGAGCTGATGGCGGTTCGCGCGTGGACCGTCACCTTCCTGGTCTTCGCATTCGCGCGCTACGGCGATTCCGCGCCGCCGTGGCGGGCCACGACGCTGGCCATGGTCATCGGGCTTTGCGGCGTCGTCGGGATCGTCACCGGGGGCGAGCTGGGCGTGCGGTTCCAGCGCAAACGCGTGCTCATGATCATCCAGGCATTGTCGGCCGTGCTCGCGTGCGTCATCGGCTTCGCCGCCGCGCTTCCGTTCTGGGGGCTGTTCGCGTTGTTCATCGCCTACGGCCTCGTGATCAACGCGGACTCATCGCTGGTGTATGCGGGCACCATGGCCAATGCGCCCGAGCGCCTTCGCGGCGCCGCCATGGCGGTCCACGGCACGGTCAGCTTCATGGGCGGGTTCGCCGGCCCGCTGATCGCGGGCGTGGTGCTGGACGCCACCGGCGGGGGTGTGACGGTCGCGTCCTGGGGCTTCGCGTTCGCCTCGGCCGGTCTCGCCGCGGCGGCGGGCTGCCTCATGGTCGCGGTGCTCGATTCAGGGCGCGACGACGGTTGAGCGGGCGCGGGGGTGGGCCTTGCGGTGGACCGCCTTCAGGTGCGCGGCGTCGACGGCGGTGTAGCGCTGGGTCGTCGACAGCGACGCGTGCCCCAAGAGCTCCTGGATCGTGCGCAGATCGCCGCCGCCTTCCAACAGATGCGTGGCGAAGCTGTGGCGGAGCGCATGCGGCGTCGCCGTCTCAGGAAGGCCCAAGTCCGCGCGCAGCTTGCGCATGAGCCTTTGTACGACGCCGGGATTCAGGCGCCCGCCCCGCAACCCGACGAACAGCGGACCGTCGGGGATGAGTGCATACGGATAGGCCGCGATATAGTCCTCGATCGCCTCGCGGACCACGGCCAGCACCGGCACCAGCCGCTGCTTTCGGCCCTTTCCCGTGATCGTCATGCTGCGCCCGGTAGGCGCGTCGAGGCGGTTGAGGGCCAGGGCCTCGCCGAGGCGAAGACCGCAGCCGTAGAGCAAGGTCAGCAAGGCTGCGTCGCGCTTCGCCACCCAAGGCGGGCCCTCTTCGCATCCCGCCGAATCGAGGACCTCGCGGGCGGCGGCGGCAACAAGAGGCTTGGGCAACGTCGCCGGAACCCGGGGTACGGCGATCGCGCGAAGAGAGGGTATGCTTACCGATTCGGAGCGTTCCAGATAGCGGAAGAACCCCCGGATCGCGGACATGGCGCGCGCGGTCGAAGCGCGCGCGAGCCCGCGCCGGGCGCGGTCCGCCAGGTAACTTCTCAAGTCCGCCGCACGCAGCGCCTCAAGCTCCCTCAGGCCCGGCGCAAAACCCAGGTGACGGGCGAGGAAGCGGAAGAACGCGTCGAGATCGCGCCCATAGGCCGCGAGCGTGTGCGCGGACGCGCGCTTCTCATACGCGAGCCAACGCCACCACCCCTCGATCACCACCACCACTTGCGGCTCGACTGTAAACGCGATGGCCGGAAAGACAGGAGATTCCTTTGGCTCACGCGACATCTAGCGTTCTCGCGCCACTTTCATCATATATCTTGTAGCTTGTGAGAGGACGGGTGCGCAAGGCGGCGCACCGGCGCGGCGCCTTCCGAGCCCATGAGGCGGCGCCCCTCAGGCGGGCTGGTTGAGGAAGCGTTGCAGGCGGTTCTCAACGACGCGCGCCAGGAACTGGACGAGTTCCGGCCCTTGTCCGGAATGAAACGCGTCCTCGGTTCGCGAGCCCAGCGCGAACAGGCCCGCCGGGATCGCGCCGTCGGGACGGATTCGCGCGAGCGCCGCCGAACGCACCAGACCCGCGGCGGCGCCGAACACGGTGCCGTCGTCGTTCATCTCGCCGAGAAGCTGGGCCCGGTCGCCCGCGCCCATGAGGCGGCGGACGCACCCTTTTGGCAGGCGCTGGAATTCGGGCGTGACCAGGGCCGGAATCGGCGCCGGCGGCGGCTCAAAACCCACCGCGACGGCATCCACGTCGAGAATAAGCGGCAGATGTTCGTGGATCGTGCGCACCAGATGGTCCAAATCGTCGGCCGCCAGCAGCGCAATCACCGCGCTGTGGGTTCGGGTCTGGCCGGAAAGATTCGTGCGGATGGTGTCGATCAGGTCCATGGCGCAACTGCGCAGGTTGTCGACTTCGCTGCGCAAACGATCAAGGATGTACTGGTTCATGTCGACGATGCCGTCGCCCGTCCATCGCGCCGGCGGGGTCAGGTGTTCGAGGAGTTCGGGATGGTCTTCGAGGAACTGGGGGTGGTGGCGCAGGAATTCCGCGACCTCGGCAATGGAAACCGATGCCCGTTTCTTGCGCGGCTGCAGACCGGGCCCGGAATCTCCTTGATTTTGACTCATGGTACGCCCGTCTCGCGACGACATCGGGTTCTCGGGGCGAGACTATAGAGCATGGGCGTTCGCGGCGCCAAACGCCCTTGCCGGGCGGATACGCGGGGGCAACGCCGATTCGCGGCCGGCGCGCGCGTCGCCGTCCTGGTCCCGCTGCCCCTTTCCGCGCCCTACGACTACCGGGTTCCCGACGAGATGGCGCTGGCCGAGGGTGATTTCGTCGTCGTTCCCCTAGGGCCGCGCGAGGTCGCGGGCGTCGTCTGGGGAGAAGGCCTGGGAGACATTGCCGAGGGCAAGCTCAAGGACGTTCGCGCGCACATTCCGGTACCGCCGATGACCGAATCGCTCGAACGCTTCGTCGCCTGGGTGGCGGGCTACACCCTGCAACCGCTCGGAAGCGTGTTGCGGATGGCAATGAGCGTGCCGGCCGCGCTCGCACCGCCGCGAGCGATCGCCGCCTACGTGCGCGCAGCAAACGTCGAGGGTGTGCGGATGACGCCGGCGCGGCGGCGGATCCTCGATCTCCTCGCCGACGGACCGCCGCGCACACCGGTTGAGCTCGCCCGCGAAGCGGGCGTGAGTGCGTCCGTGGTCCGCGGTCTCGCCGCCGCCGGCGCGTTGGTGGCCCGCGAGCTCCCGCCAAGATCGCCCATGCCGCCGGACTGGCGACGTCCGGGTCCCGTGCTCAGCGACACCCAAGCCGCCGCAGCGAACGATCTGGCGGCGGGCGTGCGCAACGGGCGCTTCGGCGTCACCCTTCTCGACGGCGTCCCCGGCTCGGGAAAG
>JASMAE010000405.1 GCA_030754475.1 Rhodospirillales bacterium | reverse complement strand
TTGCGTTCGACGCGCGTACGCGCGCTTTCACGGGCGAACCGGATAAACCACGGGATCATCGCAGGCGAATCGCGCCAACGAACAAAAAGGGGCTCGTCCGCGTCGAGGAGAAGCCGTGGCGCGGCGCGGACGATGCCCGGCATCGCAAGGGGCGCGACCGACGAGCCGCCCCCCATGCCGCCAGCGTTTCCGAAAGAGCACGCCTCGCCCGGCGCGTCGCGCTCGATGATGAGGGCGTCGAACCCTTCGCGCTGAAGAGAGAGCGCCACACAGGTGCCGACGATTCCGCCGCCGACGACGATGGCGCGCCGGCCGTTCCCCGAACCCATCGCGGATTCCTCCCGTTTCGGTTTGTGACCCATCCGGTGCGGGGCCCGGCATCTGGACAGGCGCGCCGATGGTGGGTAGGACGGTGCAATGATAACGGTGGCCGGGCCGCAAAGACTAGATGGTTATCCACTCACGTGGATTCGCACCGGCCCGCACCTCCGCCCGGCACCCACGGAATGGTACCCTTGGCGCGGCCGGGCGGGGGCGCCGGCTGGTGCCGACTGAACGGATAGAGCGCCAGCCCGGGCGAAGAGCCCGACCGAAGAAGGAATGCGAAGGATGGCGGACGGTTGCCTCATGGATGTCGCGGATCCGCCCTATCACGGCGGCGACTTCGCGGCCGCCGCGCGCGCATTCGGCCTGCCGCGCACGGGCTGGCTGGACCTTTCGACGGCTGTGAATCCGCATGCCTTCCCGGTGGCGTCGGTCTCGCGCGAAGGTTTGCTGAGGCTTCCCGACAGCGCCGACGACTCTTCCCTCCGTGAGGCCGCGGCCCGCTTTTACGGCGTGCCTGATACGCGCTCGGTGGTGCCGGCGCCGGGCAGCCAGGCCCTGATCCGCTGGTTGCCGCGCCTGCGCGCCCGATCCCGCGTGGCCATCGTCGGGACCACGTTCGCCGAGCACGCCTGGTCGTGGCGGATTGCCGGTCACGAGGTCGCCCTGGTACCCGAACTCGACGAGGCCGCGGGCGGCTTCGACGTCGTCGTCCTGTGCAACCCCAACAACCCCGACGGCCACCGGACCGCGCCGGACCGCATCATCGACGGCGCGCGCCGGCTCGCCGCAGATGGGGGCTGGCTCGTGGTCGACGAGGCCTTCGCCGATCTGGCCCCGGACCTCAGCGTTGCCGCCGCGGGTTCCCCGGGCCTGGTGGTGCTACGCTCGTTCGGCAAGTTCTTCGGCCTGCCGGGACTTCGCCTGGGTTTCGCGGTGGCGGGCGAGGATCTCGCGCCGACGCTCGCGGACGCCCTCGGCCCTTGGGCGGTCTCGAGATGGGCGGGCGCGATCGCGCGCGCGGCCTTTGCCGATGACGCGTGGGCCCGGCGCATGCGCGCCACGCTTGAGCGCGAGGCCCAGCGCATGGACGCGTTGCTGATGGGGCGCGCATTGAACGTGGTCGGGGGAACCGCGCTGTTTCGCTTGGTGGAAACCGCGAACGCGGATCGCGTCTTCGAATCCCTTGCGCGCGCGCGCATCCTGGTGCGGCGGTTTCCGGACATGCCGGAACGCCTGCGGTTCGGCCTGCCCGGCCGCGGCCGCGGCTGGCAACGATTGCGCGCAGCACTTGAAGGCGCGACGGGGTAGGGGGGCGATGTTCGCCGGCGGTCGCTACCCCGCGTCCACAACCTCGCCGTTCCGGACGCACGCGGCGCTTGCCAGCTCCACGAACAGATCGGTCACGCTTTCCGGCGGTTTCAGTCGTTCCGGATCCTCGCCGGGAAACGCCTCGGCCCGCATGCGGGTGCGGGTCGCGCCCGGATTGACGAGGTTGGCGCGAACGCTCGTTTTTGCGACTTCGGCGGCATAGGTCCGCACCATCATCTCAAGCGCCGCCTTGGTGGTCGCGTAGGCGCCCCAATAGGGGATCGGGAGCTGCGCGGCACCCGAGGTGACGAAGATCGCGCGGCCCGCCTCGGAGATTCGAAGAAGCGGGTCGAAACTGCGGATGAGCCGCCAGTTGGCGGTGAGATTGACGGCGATCGTCGCCTCCCAGGTGGCCGGATCGATGTGGTGGAGTGGCGACAGCACGCCGAGTTGCGCCGCGTTCGCCACCAAAACGTCCAGTCGTCCGAAGCGTTCGAACACCGCGGCGCCCATCCTCTCGATGGTGTCGAGGTCGCGCAAATCGCACGCCACCAGGACACAAGTGTGACCGGTCGCGCGGACCTCGTCGTCCAATTCCTCGAGCGCCCCTTGGGTGCGCGCGGTGATGACCAGCTCGGCGCCCTCGTCCGCGAACCTCCTGGCCACGGCGCGGCCGATCCCCCGAGAGGCGCCGGTGACGAGCGCCACCCGTCCGCTCAGCCGCCCTTCGGGCGATCCTGCCTTCGGGCCGCCGAGCGGTGCCATCAGGTCCGTTCGTCGAGCAAGGACAGTTGCAAGGGAACCGGCCCGCCATCGCGGTCGGTCAACGCGATTGGGTAGTCGCCGGTGAAACAGGCGTCGCAGTACTGCGGCGATTCCGGGTCTCGTCCAGGCTCGCCCACCGCCTTGTAGAGCCCGTCGATCGACAGGAACGCGAGCGAATCGACGCCGATGTATTTCGCCATCGCGTCGACGTCGTAGTTGGTGGCGAGCAGCGCGTCGGCATCCGGCGTGTCGATTCCGTAGTAGCAGGGGAAGGTCGTCGGCGGGCTGGAGACCCGGACGTGGATCTCGGCCGCGCCTGCCTCGCGGACCATTTCGACGATCTTGAGCGAGGTCGTGCCGCGCACGATCGAATCGTCGACGAGGATCACGCGCTTGTTCTTCAAGTGCGCCGAATTGGCGTTGTGCTTGAGCTTGACGCCGAGGTGGCGGATGCGGTCCGTGGGTTCGATGAACGTGCGCCCGACGTAATGGTTGCGGACGATTCCGAAATCGAACGATATCGCGGCCTCCTCGGCAAACCCGAGCGCGGCCGGTACCCCAGAATCGGGGACCGGGACCACCATGTCGGCGGGCACCGGGCTTTCCCTCGCCAACTGCGCCCCGATCCGCTTGCGGATCTCGTAGACGTTCTTGTTCTCGACCGTGCTGTCGGGCCGCGAAAAGTAGATGTATTCGAAGATGCAGAACCGGTTGGGCGTGCTTGCGAACGGCTTGATGCTTTGCAGCCCGGCCGCGCTCACGATCACCACCTCGCCGGGTTCCACGTCGCGTACGAACTTGGCTCCGATGATGTCGAGCGCGCAGGTCTCGGACGCGAGGATTGTGGCGTCGCCGATCCGCCCCATCACCAGAGGCCTGACGCCGAGCGGATCGCGAACGCCGATCAGGCTGTCGCCGGTCATGGCAACCAGGGAGTAGGCGCCGTCGATCTGTTTGAGCGCGTCGACCAGACGGTCGACCACTGTTGCGCTGGAACTAATCGCAATCAGGTGGATGATCACTTCGGTATCCATGGTCGACTGGAAAATGCAGCCGCGCTTGACCAGCGATCGGCGCAGCGCGTAGGCGTTCGTAAGGTTGCCGTTGTGCGCCACCGCGAGACCGCCGAAATCGAACTCGGCGAACAGCGGCTGGACGTTTCGAAGCAACGTGCCGCCCGTGGTCGAATACCGGTTGTGCCCGATGGCCACGGACCCCGTCAGGCGGTCGATCACCTGTTGCGAGCCGAAGATGTCGCCGACGAGGCCGAGAGCCCGGTGATGGTGGAACTGCTCGCCGTCGAAGCTGATGATGCCCGCCGACTCTTGGCCGCGGTGCTGCAACGCGTGCAGGCCGAGCGCTGTATGGGCGGCCGAATCGACGTGGCCAAAGATGCCGAAGACCCCGCACTCATCGTGGAAGTGGTCGTCGGCGAGGGGTTCGGTCAGCTCACCCATCGACGCATGTCCTATTGCCTTGTGTCGAGAAGTCTTTGCATCTCGCTCCGCTCCTTCGCATCGTACCCCGGCGGCTGTCCGTTTTCGGGTGTGGCGGGTTCAACGCTCAAAATTCCCCGCAAGACCCGTTCGGTGTCGATCAGCTTTTCGGCCTCGCTTCGCCGGTTCCCGGCAAACGACGCGGCGTTCGCCGGCAGCAGCACTCGCAACAGATCGGCGCCCGCCCGGACGAACGGCAACGATTTGGCGCTTCCGACCCACGCGGGCCGTTCCGCCTCCGACCATGTTGTCTCGACCAGCGAATAGACGACGCATACCAATAACACGCCCGTCGCGAGGCCCGCCGCCATGCCAAGCGATCGGTCCAGCGCGCTGAGACGGCTGCGACGGACCCACGATTCGACGATCGAACTGACCAGAAAGAGGACGATGAGGGTGGGCAGGAACAACGCGGCGCCCGCGGCGATATCGGCAAGAAGCTCGTGGTCGATCAGATCGCGCGCATAGGGCTGGGCGGTGAGAAACCCGAAATAGGTCGCGGCGATGGCGCCGAGCCAGGAAACAACGTAGAGGCCGCCCTTCACGAACCCGACCCACACCCCGATCAGGGTGCACGCGACGATCGTCCCGATCACCGCCAAATCCATGACGTTGATGGGCAGGTTATCCATGGCTGGCGGCCTTCGGGACGCGGCGGACCGCTTGGCCGAATTCGTGCTCGCCCCCACTGCGCGCGGCGCCGAACAGTCCGACAAGATCGCGGACGTGGGTGATGCCGACGATCTCCATGGCCCCGCCGGTACGGCCGCGTTTTTTTTGATCCGCCGGCGCCGTCGGGGCGATCGCGCGGGTGAACCCGAGCTTCGACGCCTCCTTGAGGCGGGCTTCGGTACGCGAGACCGCCCGGATCTCTCCCGACAGCCCGATTTCGCCGAAAACCACGGTTTTGGGCGGCACCGGAACGCCGCGGGCGGCCGAGACCAGGGCCGCGGCCACCGCCAGATCGGCGGCCGGCTCTCCGATCCGAAGCCCACCGGCCACGTTCAAATAGACCTCGGTTCCCGATAGCGACAGCCCGCAGCGCGCTTCGAGCACCGCTAGAATCATGGCCAGGCGCCCCGCGTCCCACCCCACCACGGCGCGGCGCGGCGAGGGCAGCTGAGACGGCGCGATCAGGGACTGAATCTCTACGAGCAGCGGTCGGCTGCCTTCGATGCCAGCGAAGACCGAGGCGCCCGTCACGTCGTCCCTTTGGTCGCTGAGGAAAAGGGCCGACGGGTTGGTAACCTCCTTCAGTCCGGCGTCCGTCATTTCGAACACCCCGATTTCATCGGTGGGGCCGAAACGGTTCTTGACCGCCCGAAGGACCCTGAACTGGTGGCTGGTGTCCCCTTCGAAATACAGCACGGTGTCCACCATGTGCTCCAGCACCTTGGGCCCGGCAATCATGCCTTCCTTTGTCACGTGGCCCACCAGCACGACGGTGAATCCGCGGCGTTTCGCGAGCCCGATCAGCGCTTGCGCCGACGCGCGCACCTGGGCGACCGTTCCGGGCGCCGATTCAAGGTTGTCGACGAACATGGTCTGGATCGAATCGATGACCAGAAGCCCGAGGCCGTCCGGCCGATCGAGGGTAGAGACGATGTCGCGCACATCTGTCGCCACCGCGAGCTGGATGGACGCGGACCCGAGGCCCAGGCGTTCGGCCCGCATCCTCACTTGGTCCACCGCCTCCTCTCCCGAGATATAGGCGCAGGGCGCCTCTCGAGCCAGGGCCGCGGCGACCTGGAGCAACAGCGTGGACTTGCCGATGCCCGGTTCACCGCCCACCAGGATGCCGGACCCCGGAACGATGCCGCCGCCGCAAACGCGGTCGAACTCGGCGATTCCCGTGCGGCGGCGCCTCGCCGCCTCGCTCACGCCTTGCAGGTCCGCGAACGAAATGGAGTGTCCGCGCCGGCGCCCCAAGCTGCGCGGTGCCGCCGCCTCGATCGCTTCTTCAATGATTGCGTTCCAGCTACCGCAGCTTTCGCACCGCCCGCTCCATTTGGTGAAGCTGGCGCCGCATGCCTGGCACACGAAGCGGCGGGTCTGTCGAGCCAAGGATGTCGTTCCTATCCGCGACCGCTGTATGGAATACCACGAACTGGCGCCCGTGTCTTGGCGCCGCCCGCCGCGGCTGTCACGCCCGGACCGCCATCTTGATGGGGCCCTCGGCACGGCCGTGGATGAATTGATCGACGTGGGCGTTGTCGGATTCGTCAATCTCGCCCGTGGGCCCGGACCAAATGATCTTGCCGTCGAAGAGCATGGCGATCCGGTTCGCGATCTTACGGGCGCTCGCCATGTCGTGGGTGATGGACAGCGCCGTCGCGCCGACCTCGCGCGTGATCTTGATGATCAGATTGTTGATGACGTCCGCCATGATGGGATCCAGCCCCGTGGTCGGCTCGTCGAAGAAGATGATCTCGGGATCGGCGGCGATAGCGCGCGCGAGCGCGACCCGCTTCTGCATTCCCCCCGAAAGCTCGGCGGGAAAGAGCTCGCCCACTTCCGCGCCGAGACCCACTTGGATCAGTTTGGCGAGCGCGACGTCACGCGCGTCATGGCGCGAATGCTGCTTCTCCGCCAGCAGGCCGAACGCGACGTTCTCCCAGACCGGCAGACTGTCGAACAGGGCGGCGCCCTGGAACAACATGCCGAATTTCCTGTTAACGCGTTCGCGCTCCTTTCCGGAAATCCCAATCACTTCTTCGCCGTCGACCAGAATGCTTCCCGAATCGGCCGCGAGCAGCCCGAGGATGCACTTGATCATCACCGATTTTCCCGACCCCGATCCGCCGATCACCACGAGAGATTCGCCAGTGCCCACGTCGAGGTCGGCGCCGTTCAGAACGACTTTGCGGCCGAACGCCTTGTGGACGTTGCGGAGCCGAATCTTGGGCGCAGCGTCGGTCATTTGGCGAAGAACATCTCGGTCAGGACGTAATCGAAGCTGAGGATGAGGATGGATGCCGAAACGACCGCATTGGTGGTTGCCGCGCCCACGCCTTGCGCGCCGCCGCGCGAATGATATCCGTGGTAGCAACCCATCAGGGTGACGATAAACCCGAACATGCTCGCCTTGACCAACCCCGAGATCACGTCCTGGGC
>JASMAE010000404.1 GCA_030754475.1 Rhodospirillales bacterium | reverse complement strand
CATGACGGCAAGGGTGCCTGCGCGCGCGCCTTCGCCGGCGCCCGCGACGGGCGCATCGAGGAAGCCGAGGCCCCGTTTCGCCGCGTCGGCGCTCATCTCGCGGGCGAGCCCGGCCGAGGTGGTGGAGTGGTCGACGAACACCGATCCTTCGTCCATGGCCGCGAAGGCCCCGCCCTTGCCCACGCAAACCGCGCGCACGTCGTCGTCCGCAATCACGCAAGAAGCAACGAACGTCGCGCCCTCAACCGCGTCCGCCGCGCTTCGCGCCACACGGCCGCCGTGCTCTTCGGCCCACGCCTCGGCCTTGCGCGGGTTTCGGTTGGTGACGGCCACATCGAAACCGGCGCGGGCGAGGTGGCCGGCCATGGGGGCGCCCATCTCGCCCAAGCCGATGAAGGCGACCTTCTCGCCCATGCGTCCGATCCCCTGCGAATGGCAGTGATGCCGCCGGCCTCGGGTGCCTAAGGCCGGCCAAGCATGGCCACTATAGTCGCGCCGCCGCCAGCCGACAACGCCGGGCGGGCGGCCCTCGGCATGGGTTGATTGGGGCGGCCGAGCCGGTCTCGCCGGCCGGTTCCGCTTAAACGGCCGGCGAGTTCCGCTTAAACGGAATGTGCGCTATGTTCCCGCGCGCAGCGGCGGCAACGAATGAGAAGGGAAGACCCATGCGCGCACTCTGGTACGAAAAGGTCGGCCCCGCGGCCGAGGTGTTGGTCACGGGCGAGGTGCCGACGCCGGCCCCGCAAGCGGGCGAGGTGCTGGTGCGCGTCTCCGCATCCGGTGTCAATCCGGTCGACGTCAAGCTGCGCAATGGCCTGCGCCCGGTCCCGCCGGGCGAGCGCGTGGTTCCCCATTTCGACGGCGCCGGCACCATCGAGGCGGTGGGCGCCGGGATCGGCGCAGACCGGATCGGCGAACGGGTCTGGGTGTACGAGGCGCAATGGCAGCGGATGAGCGGCACCGCGGCCGAGTATGTTTCCCTTCCCGCCCACCTCGCGATCACCCTTCCCGACGCGGCCGATTTCGCCGGCGCGGCGTGCCTTGGAATCCCCGCCATGACCGCGCACCGATGCGTCTTCGCCGACGGCCCGGTTTCCGGGCAGACCGTGCTGGTCACCGGCGGCGGCGGCGCGGTCTCGGGATACGCGATCCAGTTCGCCAAGCTGGGGGGCGCGAAGGTCGTCGCGACCGTGAGTTCGCCGGCGAAGGCCGAGGTGGCGAAGGTGGCCGGCGCGGACGAGATGGTGAATTACACCTCGGACGACGTGGCCGCCCGGGTCATGGAGATGACCGCCGACGCCGGGGTCGAGCGGATCGTCGAGGTCGCGCTCGGAGCCAATTTCGCCACTACGGCGGGCGTTCTCGCGAACAACGGCGTCGTCGCGGCCTATGCCTCTGACGCCGAGCCCGAACCGGCGCTCCCGTTTCGAGCGCTTCTTTACAAGAACGCGGCCCTCCGCCACGTGCTGGTGTTCGGGATGCCGGAATCGGCGAAGGCCGAAGCGATCGCCGACATTACCCGTTGGCTCGCGGACGGAAGCCTTCGCAACGCCGTCGGGCAGCGGTTCCCACTCGACCAGGCCGCCAAGGCCCACGAAGCGGTCGAGGAAGGCTCGCTCGGCAACGTGGTCGTCGAAATCGGCACGTGAGAGCGGCGCTTCGGACGCGCCTGCGCCCCGACGATCGCGCCGCCGCAGCCGCCGCAGCCACTGCCGCCGCCGCAATTGAATTGGCGTTGGACGGCGATTATCATCGGCAAGACGCGAACCGGACATGAATGAGGGCGGGCCGACCGGGCGGGACGTGCGATCCGACCGGGCCGGAGGCCCCGTGCAACGGAGCGGCAGAAAGTGACAATAAGAACCTTGCGCACGCTCGCCGCCGCCGCCGCGATCGCGGCGTTCGGCGGCACGATCGACGCCCTCGCCGACGAAGTTTCGATCTCGGCATTCTTCGGTGAATATGTGGGCCATTCCATCACGTTGGAGTGACCCCCTAAAAGTGGTCCAGATTTGTTAAGAGAGTTTGGCGCATTTTGCCCCCTCGAAAGGAGGACAAAATGAGCCGTAAACGCTACACCCCAGAACAGATTATCAGCATGTTGCGCGAAGCCGAGGTGGCCT
>JASMAE010000403.1 GCA_030754475.1 Rhodospirillales bacterium | reverse complement strand
CATTAGCGGCTCGAGGCGCTGACCACTAGAACGGTCCGCTTACTACCCGAGAGCGGTCGTACCGCTCGGGGGGCCCGAACGTTGGCTTGTAGCCAAAACCAGACATCTTGACTGTGCTGGCAGACCTCACTTTGAGAGTTGTGGATTATGGTGCTACGGGGATCCGTACGGCACTCGCGTAGTGCTTTCTTGAACCAGCGGTCTTAGCATGCAGTATAGCGCCGCCCATGGCCGATACGCTGTTCAGAATCGTAGCCGCACGGTTTCCGACACACCGAATGCGAAGAAGCAAGGCGCTCGCCACACTGTGGCGGGTTCTGTTCTATCTGCTGCGCCCGCGCCAACCATTTGTTATGCGTACTCGCGACTATCGGCTGCTTGCCCACCCCCGCAAGGGGACGCTAACCCGAGCCGTCATCCGGCGCGGGTACTGGGAGCCATTGGAGACAGAGATTTTCCGCAGTTTGCTTAGGCCGGGCGCGCTCGTGATCGACGTCGGCGCTAACTTTGGCCATTACGCGCTGACTGCGGCTAACGCAATTGGACCCGAAGGGTTGGTTGTCGCCTTTGAACCGCATCCGGAACCCTTCGCCCTGCTGGCCGCGAACCGTAAGATGTTGCCCCAAGACAATCTCCTCGCAGTCCAAGCTGGTCTGGGCGCCTTCGACGGCTCTATGGAGATTTACACCGATACAGCCAATCCTGGTGGGCACAGTTTTTACGATTGGCACCTGCGCGAGACGGACGGTTCGTCGCATCCGGTGCCGATCCAGACGCTGGATTCATTCCTTTCCGAACGAGTTCACGACCGGGCAGTCAGCGTCATTAAAATTGATGTCCAGGGTTTCGAGATGGAGGTGCTGCGTGGCGCGGCCCGCACCATCGAGAGGTATCAGCCCGCTGTGCTATGCGAGGTGACGCCGGGGGCACTGCACCACGCCGGAAGCGGAGTCGAAGAACTACTCGGGTTTTTTCGCACGCGCGGTTACCGCGCCGAGGTTCTGCTTACTGGCGACGGCAGAGTACAATCGATGGACTACCCGGAATTGCTTGAATTCTTTGGCCGCTCCGAGGCGGAGTATCACGATCTACTGTTCCGACCTGCCTGACACGGCAACATCATTTTTGTAGGTCGAATGTCCGCAATGGGTCAAAAGCGGACCTCTGCCACCACCTTTGTCTCGGTTCATGAGTACACGCCCTAAACGAATTGTGTCCTAGGCGCCTTCGTCGCGGATTTTCAGCAACTCTGCGATGGCGCGAAGCAGGACCAGCCGGTCCATCCACCCCGCCGGCTTCGGGTGCACGTGGTCAAGGCTGTCGACGAGGTAAAGCCGTGCCCGCCCGGCGCCCACGGCCGCGGCCAGGGCCGCGCTCTCGGTCTCGGGGATGATGGGATCGTCGCGCCCGTGGACGAGCAAGAATCGGACGTCCAGGCGTTCGAGCGGCAGGCGGCGCAAATCGAGGCGCGCGATCTCGGCCGCGACTGCGGTGGGCAGCGCGGCGATCAGCGCCGGCACCCGGTCGGGCGCGTCGTTAAGCAGAAGCGCGTAGACCGAGTGTCCCTCGGCGCCGAGCCGGGCGGCCAAGTCGGAGACGTCGGCCTGCAAGTCGTCGAGCTTGCGTTCGGCCATGGCCCAGAGCGTCGTCCGGTCGGCCGCGGATTCGAGGCGGTCGACGTTGGAGCGCACGAACACCCACTTTCCGTAGTCGTTGGGCGGCCGGTGGCGCCACGCCCGCGACCCCTGCGGGCGATAGTGGCCGGTGGTGAAGAAGGTGATCGTGGCTTCGATGTCGTAATAGCCGCCGATGGCGACCACGAAGTCGACGCGCGCGTCGGCGCCGTCCTCGAACAGCGCCGCGACCGCGGGTCCCACCGCATACGAGATGGCGGCCACGCCTAAGCGTGCGCCGGTCGGGCGGTCATCGAAGAAACGCACCGCGTCCGCGAGCGCGCCGGCGTCGTCGGCGCTCACCTTTAACGCGCTGAGATTGGGCAGATCCGGCACCAGGACTTCGAAGCGCGCCCGCGACAAGGTGTTGGCAAACGCAATCAGGCGGGGGTCGTCCCTTCCTTCGCGCGTGATGCCGGGAACCAGCACCAGCCCCGCTTCGGCGCGCGCACCGGGAATATACAGATCCCCGGCCCGCGGCCTGCCGTCGACGCTGAACGCGACCGGATTGCGCGACGGCTTTGGCGTGGTCTCCTTGAGCGTGCTCGGCGCGAAGCCTGCGTCGATGTCGGCGAGCACCCGGCTCGCCTCGAGGAAGCGCGCCGGCGAACAGGCGGCGGTGACCACGACGCCTGCGAGCGCGAGCGCCCGAACCACGGACCGAAGGACCGCCGTCGCGGTCATGACGGTCAGGCCGGAAACGGGACGCCCAGGTCTACGCCGATCCGGGCCATCTCTTCCGCCGTCCCGGCGGCGAGCGGGATCCCGTTCGTGCGCCGCTCGCGCTCCAGCGCCGCGCCGCGCGCACCGGCCATGCGGACTTCGTCGAATCCTTCCGCCGGCGGCAGTTCGCCGACGCGGTCGATGAGTGTGTCCATACGCTGCTTGAACGCCGCCACCGGCATGAAGCTCGCCACCTTCATCGCGACCAGCAGGTTGCCGCTGTCCACCTCGCGTTCTTGGTTGGTGTAGGTGCTCAGCACCGTGCCCGCGAACTGGGCGCCGCTGAGGACGCCCGCGAGAACGTCTATCAGCATCGCCAACGCCGAGCCCTTGGCGCCTCCGAACGGCAGCACCGCGCCCTCCATGGCGGCGCGCGCCGTCGTCGCGGGCCGGCCCTCGGCGTCGATCGCCCATCCTTCCGGAATCTGTTGGTTGGCTTCCGCGGCGGCGCGGATCTTGCGCCTCGCGACGACACTGGTCGCCATGTAGAAGACGAACGGCGGATACCGTCCCGCCGGGACCGCGACGGCCACCGGATTCGTCCCCAGGAACGGCTCGCGACTTCCCCACGGGACCACGTTGGGCGACGCATTGGCCATGGCGAGGCCGATGCAGTCCGCTTCCAGCGCCATGATCGGGTAAATGCCGGCGGCGCCGATGTGATTGCTGTGGCGCACCGACGCGACGCCGATACCGATCTCGTCCGCCGCTTCGATAGCGGCGCGCATCGCGCGCGTGGCGACCACGTGCCCCATCCCGTTGTCACCGTCGACGGCGATCGCCCACGGGGTGCGCCGCTCAATGCGGATCGCGGGCGTGGGGTTGATGCGGCGTGCGCGCAAGCATTCGATGTATGGGGGCACGCAGGGAACGCCGTGGGTGTCGAAGCCTCGGAAATGCGCCGCGATCAGACAATCGGCCACGATCGCCGCGTCTTCGGTGGGCATGCCTGCGCGCGCGAACACCTCGCCCAGCCAGGTTTTCAGTATCTCGGCGGGAACCGTCGGCCCTTCGTCCGGCATGGCGTCACCTCATCGCAACGCTTGTTGGCGGCGCGGCCGGCGACCGTTCCGATTCTCAGAGCAGATAGCCGCCCATGTGCTGGCGAATGTTCTTCTCGATCTCCGCGTCGAAGATTTCCATCACCTCTTCGACGATCTCGAACCACAGCCGTTCGCGTTCGTTGACGCTCGCGTCCTCGCCGAGCGTTCGCGACCGCGTCGCCCGGGCTCCGGCGAAGGCTAGGCGAAAGCCGCGATCGTCGAAGATCTCGAGGCTCGCATCGATTGCCGCGTCGTAGCGTTCCGATTGCTGCTTGTTGAAGACGCCCGCGAGCCCTTTTTCCACGCTCAGTTTCTTCTCCGTGACCCGGCCCTCGGTGATGACGAAACGCGCCGTCCCGGCGCGCCCCTCGGCGCTGAGGCGGTCCGACGCCCACCGCCGGAGCGCACTCACCGGCGGCGTGGGGAACAAGTGCTCGACGTCGGGCGGGCGCATCGACGGCCGGTATGCAGATTCCACCTCGATCGTCGCGACGTCGAGGTGAAAGGTCGCGAGATGACCGTAGGTGAGTTCGGGCAGCTTCTGCACCGGAAGCGGCGTCTCGCAAGCGCCCAAAGCGACGACCGTCGCCGCCGAAAGGGCGGCGGCAATGCTGCGGAAGCGTTTTCCGATTCCAGTCATGCGGCCATATTGGCACGTACCCGCTCCGCGGTTCAAGCGAGCCTCAGGATGCGTACAGCGCGTCGAGGTCCGCGCCGTCGAAGACGTACTTGGCCTTGCAGAACTCGCAAGTCGTCACCACGCGGCCGTCCACCTTCATGGCCTCGATCTCGCTCCGGGGAAAGGCCCGCAAGGTGACCGAAACGCGATCGCGCGAACACCGGCATCCGCGCCGCAGCGCCCGCGGCTGGAAGACCCGCACACCTTCGCGGTGATAGAGCCGGTACAGCACGTCCGAGGGCGAAAGCGCCGCGTCCAGCATCTCGCCCGGGGTCAGGTTGCTCATGAGGATCACCGCGCGCCGCCACGGCTCGTCGGCCTCGGGTTCGCCGTTGGCGCGTCCATCACCCGGCGCTTGCTCGGGCAGACGCTGGATCACGAACGCCGAGGCCCGCGTGCCGCCGGGCGCATTCGTGGCCGCCGCGTCGGCCGCCACCGAGACGGCCGTTTCAAGCTGCTCGGAACGGTAAAAGTAGTTCTGGGCGCAGTCGGTCATCGTCGCGCCGACGATTTCGGTGATCCCCTGATAACGTTCCGTATCCGGCCCCTGATCGACAGTAAAGGCCATGTGTCCGACGCCGAGCAGCTTGGGAACGGGCCCGCCCGGTTCCGCGGCGGCCTCTTCCACGCGGGGACGGTCGAAGCGCGCGTAGCCGCGCAGCGCGCCGTCGCTGGTGACGTCCGCCACCATCAAGCCCACGGGCCCGTTGCTTTGCGTCTGCAGGATGAAGGTGCCGTCGAACTTGAGCCCGTCGGCGAGAGCCGCCGCGAGCGCCAGGGTTTCCGAAAGCAGACCCGCGACCGGGGCCGGATAGGTGTGCGGCGCCAACAGCGCGTCCAGCTCGGCCCCCAAGCGGACCATGCGCCCGCGTACGCCCAGCGTCTCGATCTGAAACGGCTGAACGAGGTTGCCGAACGGCGGTCCTTCGACGCCACGATGTTCCGCGCTCACCATGTTTCGGAAGCCACCCATCGGTATTCGGATTGCAATTCGCGCGGCCCGCCAGCGAGCGGGCGCGGCGGCGCGAACGCGGGCCGTGCCCCTATCGTACTGTGGTAGGGGGTACTAGGCACCAGGCGAGGATGCTCTTCTGGACGTGAAGGCGGTTCTCGGCCTCGTCCCAGACCACTGACCGGGGACCGTCGATGACGCCTTCAGTCACCTCCTCGCCGCGGTGCGCCGGCAGGCAATGCATGAACAGCGCATCCGGTTTGGCACGCGCCATCAACGCCTCGTCCACGCGATAAGGCGCGAGAAGGGCCTTGCGCCTGTCCGAGTCCGAATCGCCCATCGAAACCCAGACGTCGGTCAGCACGAGATCGGCCCCGGCGAGAGCGTCGGCCGGCGAGTCCGTGACGTGGACCGAGGCGCCTTCGCGCTGCGCCCAGGCGAGCACCGCGTCGGGCGGCGCCAGCGCCGGGGGACAGGCGAGACGAAATTCGAACCCGAACCGCTGGGCGGCCTGAATCCACGTGGCGGCGACGTTGTTGCCGTCGCCGCTCCACGCCACCGCCTTTCCCGTGATCGTCCCGCGATGCTCCTCATATGTCATGATGTCACCCATGATCTGGCAAGGGTGCGTCTGATCGGTCAAGCCGTTGATCACCGGGACCGAGGCGTTGCCGGCGAGCTCGTGCAGCCGCTCGTGCGCGTCGGTTCGGATGACCATGACGTCCACGTAGCGCGACAACACCCGCGCGGTGTCGGCGATGGTCTCGCCGCGCCCTAGATGCGAGCCCGAATCCGACAGTACCACCACACGGCCGCCGAGCTGCTGCATGCCGACATCGAACGAAACGCG
>JASMAE010000402.1 GCA_030754475.1 Rhodospirillales bacterium | reverse complement strand
CGAGCGCGACAGCGGCGCCTCTGGCAAGCGCCACGATGTCGAAGAGACTGGTCCCCCCGGCGAGGCTTCGTGCCCCGGGCGCGCGCTCGGCGATCGACTGGATGAGCTCCGTCTCCTCCGCCGCCCCCAGAAGCACTGGCTGGATGCCTTGTTCGGCAAGCCAGCCCGCGGCCGCGGCGAAGCGCTCCGCCGGCCAGCGCTTGGCCGGCCGGTGGACGGCGCCGCCGGGAACCACGAGGCCGAAGCGCTCGGCGAGGGTGAAGCGATCCAGGTCCGCCTTGGCCCACGAGAAGTCAGAAGGCGGCACGTCGGCAACACCCGCGACCGCGAGCTGCTCGGCTTGGCGCTCGAGCGTGTGCATGAAATCGCGCCGGGGATTGGCGTGGGGGTGCGAACAGTCGCCGGCGATCCCCGACCATTCGGGCGTGGGACCGGGCCAGAAGAGACGGAGATAGAATGAGCTGCGCCGCGACGTCTGCAGATCGTATACGCGGCCGAAACCGCCGCCACGCAGCCGGCGCCGCAGATCGAGCCAGCCCCGAAGATCGCGTCCACCGGGCCTGCCCTCGGCCCAGACCTCATCGAACCAGCCGCTCGCCGCCGCCAGCTCGGCGAAGGGCGGCGTCGTGAGCAGGGTAATCCGGGCCGCGGCGTGATGGCGGCGTATGGCTGCGAACGGGCCGGTCGCCTGAACGAAATCGCCGAGCGCCCCCAGTTTGATCACCAGCACGTTTTGAGGCGCGAAGGGCTTGCTCAACGGTGGTCCGGCCTCGGTCCCCGAGCAAGGACTTCGTCGTAGACGTCCAGGGTCTTCGTGCACATGGCGTCCTTGGAGAAGTTCTCGCGCGCATTGGCGATGGCGCGCTCCGCCAGCCGGCGCCGCGCTGCATCGTCCAGTTTCAGGGCGCGGTCGATGGCCCCGGCCAACGCCACGGCGTCGCCGGGCGGCGTCAGCCACCCCGTCACGCCGGGGATCAGCGTCTCGCGAGCGCCGCCGTGGTCGGAGGCGATCACCGGCCGGCCCAGCGCCTGGGCCTCGGGCACCACGCGGCCGAACGCCTCGGGATCGGTGGACGCCGAGACGACCAGGTCGGTGAGCATGTAGGCGGCCGGCATGTCGTTGCAGTGGTCGATGATGCGGACGACGCCGCTGACGCCGCGCCTTTCGATCAGGGCATCGAGCTCGCTTCGATAGCCCTCGCGGCCCTGATCCGAACCGACGATGAGGCAGCAGATATCGCGCCGCGCGAGAAGCGCCACCGCCTCGATGAACACGCTGTGACCCTTCCACCGCGTAAGCCGACCAGGGAGCATGATCGTGAGCACCCCGTCGGGAAGACGGCACGCGGCGGCAAGCGCCACGACCCGCTCGGTGCTGACCCGGGACAGGTCGAAGCGCGCCAGGTCGACGCCCCTGTGGATGACCCGGATCCGACGCGCGGGCACCCCGTAGACCCTGTGAACGTGGCCCGCGATGAACCGCGAGATCGCGATCACCTTTTCGCCGCGGGTCATGACCGCGTTGTAAGTGCGCTTGGCCCAGGTCTGCGTTCCGTAAGTGCCGTGGAAGGTCGTTACGAATCGGGCGCCGGTGGCGCGGGCGGCGAAGTAGGCGCTCCACGCCGGCGCGCGCGAACGGGCATGGACGATGTCGACGCCGTATTCGCGAATCAGGCGCGCCAAGTGCCGCGCATTCGCGCGCATGACGAGCGGATTCTTGCTGGCCAGCGGCAATTGCAGGTGTTCCCCGCCGGCGCGCTTGATCTCGTGCTCGAGCGCCCCACCCGCAGACGCGACCAGCGCCCGGCCGCCGGCCCCGGCGATGGCGCCCGTGATTTCGACCGCTCCGCGCTCGACCCCGCCCGCTTCGCCCACCGCCGGCAGCACCTGCAGCACCGTCGCCTCCCGGCCCGCCGATCCCGTCACGTCGGGGTCCGGTTCCCGGGGCGTGGCCGTCGTGATAATGTCCGGCGGCGAATTCATCGCGCGCGCTGTCCTTGGGCCATGCCGATCGATCCGAAACCATGCGGCCGCAAACGCTGACGCGGCGCGGCGGCGCCACTATCGCCTACCGCTCGAGTCCGGGCAAGACGCCGGGCGTCGTGTTCCTCGGAGGTTTCCGCTCCGACATGACCGGCGAAAAGGCGGTCGGCGTCGAGGCGTTCTGCCGCGCCCGCGGACAAGCCTTCGTACGCTTCGATTACATGGGCCACGGGGAATCCTCGGGCGCGTTCACCGAGGGCACTATCGGCCGCTGGGCCGACGACGCTGTCGCCGTCCTCGATGGCACGACCGAGGGACCGCAACTCCTCGTCGGCTCGAGCATGGGCGGTTGGATCATGCTTTTGGCGGCGCGCGCGCGTCCCGGACGAGTGGCGGCGCTGGTGGGCACGGCGGCGGCGCCGGACTTCACCGAGGATCTGATCGCCGCCTCGCTCACCGCCCAGCAGTGGGACGCGCTGGCCGCAAACGGCATCGTTCATCTGGAAAGCGAATACGGCGATGCGGTGCCTATCACCGCCGCGTTGCTCGAAGACGGCCGCCGGCACCTGCTCTTGCGCGAACCCATCCCCCTGGCGGTGCCGGTCCGCCTGATCCACGGCACCGCGGATGTGGACGTTCCCTGGCAAACTTCGCTCCGGCTCGCCAATGCCCTCAGCGCGACCGACGTGGAAGTAATCCTG
>JASMAE010000401.1 GCA_030754475.1 Rhodospirillales bacterium | reverse complement strand
CGCAACAATCTGGTGGCTGAACACCTCATGTCGGCAGCGGCCCACGGAACTTTCGGTCCTGATGCGGTGGGCTGCTCTCATCCGACGGCATCGCGGATTTGGATGATGCGGCGTTCAGCCGTCTCGCCGACGACTATCTCGGGCGCTTGCGCATCCGCGGCGGCCGTGCCCGCCACGTCACCGACAAGATGCCCAGCAACTTCGGCCATGTCGGCCTTATCCGGCTGATCCTGCTCTCGGCACGCATCATCCATGTGCGGCGCAACCCGTTGGACGCCTGCTTGTCCGTCTTCGCCAACTATTTCAACCACGACTACCCCTACGCTTACGACCTGGTCGAACTGGGAGCGTACTATCGGCTTTACGAGGCGTTGATGGAACACTGGCGCCAAGTGGTTCCGGGCGCCATGCTCGAACTTTCATACGAAGCCTTGATCGAGCAGCCCGAGGCCGAGATCCGGCGTCTCTTGGACAACTGCAATCTCCCTTTCGATCCCGCTTGCCTGAGCTTTCACGAGACCAAGCGCCCGGTGCAAACGTCGAGTGTCAGCCAAGTGCGTCAGCCCCTCTATCGCAAGTCCGTCGAACGCTGGCGCAATTACGAAGCGCAATTGAAGCCGCTCGGATCGGCCTCATCGCGGCCCAGACGGGAAACTTCGGACCGGCCCAAGGATACCATCCCGTGGGCGGCCGGGTGGGGGTGAGGGCTGGCGCGATTCCACGTGAGTGGATAACGAACTAGCCCCGCTCGGCGCCCAATTGCGACCGATTCCGGCTCCGCTCAGTCCGCTTCCCGACGTTCCGCCAGCGGCCCAAGGGCGTCGAGAAGCGGGCCCAGGTGCGGCTCGTAACGGCGCCAGCGGTCGATGGAATCCCGGTAGAGGGGTTTGCGAACCTGGGCATTGCTCGCGGTCAGAACGGGGCGCTCGGTGGCGTGGAACGAGAGACAGGCGTCCTCCCACGCCAACCCGCAGTATTCGAGGAGCCTCCGCGTCTCGCGCTCCTGGTTCGCGACCAGGTCCTCGTATCCGATATCGAGGATCTTCCCCGGCAGCGCGGCGTGCCAGTGGTCCATCAGACGCCGGTAGTCGCGGAAACAAAGCCCCAACTCGGCGAGGTCGTAGGCGAAAGGCTGGGGCGAGACGAAATCGGCCTTGAAGCACGAGAGGCACGTGTCCACCGGATTGCGGACGCAATGGACGATCTTGGCCTCGGGAAGCGCCAGGTGGATGAAGCCGAGGTAAAGGAAATTCGCCGGCATCTTGTCGGTAATACGCCGGGCGTTGGGCGCAACCATGTGCAGCGCCTGTAGGTACGACTCTCCGAGCCGGGTCCAGGTGTCGCGCTCGAGCGCGCTCAGCGCCTCCAGGAAGTCTTCTTCGCGTCCCGATTCGGCACGGACCACGTGCAGGCAGCGCCTGAACTCCTCGCGTTCCCCGGCGCCGAACACGTCCGAATGCGACGCCAGGATCTGCTCGACGAGCGTCGTCCCCGACCGCGGCATGCCGAGGACGAAGATCGGAACGTCGGAGCGAACACCGCCCCCATCCGTGGCTTCGAAGACGTCGGGGGTGAATGCCGCGATCGTGTGATCGACGATTCGCTTGGTGTCCGAAGCGCGATAGTCGAAGCCGGCGCGGCGGATCCGGTTCGCGGTCTCCAGGTATTCGAATGCGCGGTCATAATCTTTGCGCTTCTCCCGAATTCGCGCCAGTGCGAAGCCCAGCTCGGCGCGCTCCCCGCTTGTCGGCGGCTTGTCCGCGAAGGCGCTTTCCATCCGTGAGATGTCGTTACCGTCCACCGAGCCCGGATCGAGATCGACCAGTGCGTAGTACGCCCGCGCGTAATCGGGCCTCGCCTCGACTGCCCGCCTGTAGGCGGCGCCAGCGTCCGCCAGCTTTCCCCAGGCCTTCATCAAGTTTCCCAGGTTGTTGTGGGCCTCGGCGTAATCGGGCCTGAGCGCGATCGCCTTTCGCAAGGCCGCGTCAGCCCGATCGAACGCGCCCGCTTCCATCGCCAGGATGCCGAGGTTGTTGTGGGCCTCGGCGAGATCGGGTGCGATCTCGACCGCCCTTTCGAACGCGGCGGTCGCCTCGAACGGCCGCTTGAGCTCCTGCAGCACGCAGCCCCAGTTGTAGTGGGTCCGGGCGTCGTTCGGCGCCGCCGCCGTGGCGCGCTCGAGCACCGCGAGCGCGTCCTCGAGCATGCCGGCGTCGCGGAGCACGTTGCCGAGGTTGTTAAGGGCTTCGGCCCAGCCCGGACGGACCTCAAGCGCCTTGCGGTAGGCGGCCTCGGCTTCGGCGAGCTTGCCTGCGCCGTGCTTCGCGATTCCGAGGTTGAAGAGCGCGTTCGCGTTGCCAGGCTCGATCGCGACCGCGCGTGCGTAGGCCGATTCCGCTTCTTCGCTGCGGCCCCGGGCCCTCAACACGATCCCCAGATTGCCGAAGGCTTCCGCGTGATCGGGCGCCCGTTCCACGGCCTTTCGCAGGCGTTCCTCGGCGCCGGCCGGGTCGCCAAGCTGAAACAACGCCACCGCGCTCCGGCTCAAGGCGTCGGGGTCGTCCGGCCGCGCCGCGAGAATCAAATCGTAACGCGCCAACGCTTCTGTGACCCGCCCCGCCCGGTGCAGAGCGACCGCGCGGCGCAACGCTTCGTCGTTTGCGCGATCGGTTTTGCGCCCTTGGGGGCTTTCCGACATGGATGCACCCTCGCGTCCCAGGTGGCCGTCCCGGGACCCTATCACGAACCGCGAGGCGGCCGGGAGCGGGAACTGGAGGCAACCGGGGCCGCGACGGCGCGTTCTCGATCCAGCGCAAATCTGCTAATAGATTTTGGGGACGGCGCGCCCGCGCCGTCAGCCTTTGGAAGGGCGAATGCGGATGCCCCTTGCCATCGAGGCGGGCGATGTTGCCCACAACGCCGCGCTTCCCGACCAAGAGGGGCGGAACGTGACCGTCAACGGGCGGCGCTACGCGGGCCGGCCTCTGGCCCTGGTTTTTCCCGGCTCGCCGATGTCCGAGCCGCTGCTCACCGCCTTGGCGGAACTGACTCCGGAACTCGCCGCCGCGGAGTGGTCGGTCGCCGCCGTCAGCCCCTTGTCCGTGAAAGAGAATGCGGAACTGATCGCCCGGCTTGGGCTTTCGTTCGACGTGCTGTCCGACGCCGACGGCAAGTTTCGCGAAACCTACGCGCCCGGCCACGACCGAGCCCTGAGCTACGTGCTCGGCCGCAACTTTCGCGTCCGACACGTGGAACGCTCCCAGGACTCGGGCGACCACGCCCGCCATCTCGCCGCCGCACTTCGCGAGTGCGCGGCCGAGGCCGAACCCCGGCGGGCCCCGTTTCACGCGCCGGTGCTGGTGGTGCCGGACGTGCTCGATCCCGGCCAGTGCGCGCGCCTGATCGCGCTCTGGCAAAGCGAAAACGCAGTCGCCGGGTTCACCCGCAAAGAGGGGAATCGAAGCGTCACCGTTTTCGACGAATCAATCAAGGTGCGCCGCGACCACGACATCCATGACGCCGACGCGATCGCGCAGCTGAACCACCGTTTCTCGCGCCGACTGATGCCGGAGATCTTCAAGGCGTTCCGGTTCCGGGTGCGCGAGGCCGAGCACTTCCGCGTCGCGTGTTACGAAAGCGCCGACGGCGGGCATTTCGCGGCCCATCGCGACAACACCTCGCCCGGCACCGCCCGGCGCCAGCTCGCCATGTCCTTGAACCTGAACGCCGGCGAATACGAAGGCGGGTCTCTCCGGTTCCCCGAGTACGGCCCCAATCTCTACATGCCCGAGACCGGATGCGCGGTGGTCTTCTCGTGTTCGCTCTTGCACGAGGCGCAGGCGGTCACGCGCGGGCGGCGGTTCGCGCTTCTGTCGTTCTTTTTCTGATCCTGAAACGCCCCGATCGCGGCGATGCCTGCGGCGCCCGAGTGGGCGAGCCGTTTCGCGCTCTCGGCCGTGATGCCGCCGAGCGCATAGACGGGGATCGGGCTCGCCCGACACAGGGCCGCGAATCGGAGCGGTCCCAGCGCCGGCCGCTCGGGGTGGCTCACGGTCGCATACACCGGCGCCACCAGCGCCGCGTCCGCCCTAGCCCGCCAAGCCCGGCGTAGCGCGCGCGGCCCGTGGGCGGCGGCGGTGACGATCCAGCCCGGCCCGCGTCTCGCCCGCGCTTGGGTCGGATCGCATCGGACAAGCGCCTCGGGAAGATGGATGCCGTCAGCGCCGACGGCGCGCGCGAGCCGGACGTCGGCGGCGATCAAGAGCTTGACCCCGCGCGCCCGGCAGAGCCGGAGAAGGGCTCTCGCCAGCGGCTCGCGGTCGCCAATCTCGTAGTGGCGCAGGATCACGGCGCTACCCGCCGGGAGCGCTGCGACCACGGGCTC